>BNUG01000051.1 GCA_025997195.1 Clostridia bacterium
GCAAGCTGCTTGGAAAAAAGGCAAACAGAACTGAAGTTGCAACCAAAGTGGCGCACTTTTGTTTTGTAAATGCAGCCATTTTCCCGGCTGCGCATTTTGCATAGGCAGTACCCCGTGAACTGTAACCGAAAATCCCTGTAAAGTGTATCGCCGCGAAAAATCCCTTGACAATTTTAGCGTCTGAGGTGTAAGGTTTTAATAATTCAATACTCGGGGATCTGTGAACAAGAGGAGTACCTCGGGGTTGCCGAAAAGGCCGTGGATTTTGCACCTTGTGCGGCGGCCGTCAGAGAGCTGCGGGTGGTGGAAGCGCGGCATGAGGCGCCCGGGCGAATGGACTTGGGAGATCCGCAGCAAAAGAGTGGGCGCTTGTTTGAGCGCCAAGCAGGGTGGCACCGCAGAGGCTTTTCAGGCTTTTGTCCCGGCAGTAGCGTACGCCGGTACAGGAGCTTTTTTCTTTTGCCGGCAGGGAGCGTTTCAAAAGAACGCAGAATTGCCAAAACGGCAGGAGGAGAAAAAATGAGTATCACAATTCCGCACAGGCTGTATCTCCCGGAGGCGGAGATCCCGACATCATGGTACAACCTTCGGGCTGACATGAAAGAGCAGCCCGATCCGATGATCACCCCGAACGGCGATCTCATCAAAGAAGAAGACCTTTATCCGGTCTTCTGCAAAAAGCTCGCGCATCAGGAACTCGACAGCGAAACCCGCTTTGTCGAGATTCCCGAAGAGATCCGCGAGGTCTACAAGGTCTATCGGCCGAGCCCGCTGTGCCGCGCTTACAATTTGGAAAAAGCGCTCGGTACGCCGGCGAAAATTTATTACAAATTCGAGGGCAACAATACCAGCGGCAGCCACAAACTGAACTCGGCCTTGGCGCAGGCTTTTTATGCGAAAGACGAGGGGCTGAAAGGCGTTACGACCGAGACCGGCGCGGGCCAGTGGGGCACGGCGCTGGCGGAGTCGACGAGCTATTTCGGTCTCGACCTCATCGTCTACATGGTCAAAGTCAGTTACAATCAGAAGCCTTTCCGCAAGGCTGTGATGGAGACCTTCGACGCGAAGGTCATCGCGAGCCCGTCCGATACGACGAATGTCGGCCGCTCGATCCTCGCCGCCGATCCGGACAATTCCGGCTCCCTCGGCGTGGCCATCTCGGAAGCGGTGGAAGTTGCCGTAACGACGGAAGGCTACCGCTATGTGCTCGGTTCCGTGCTCAATCAGGTGCTGCTGCACCAGTCGGTCATCGGCCTCGAAGCCTATGCCGCCATGGAAAAATTAGACGAGTATCCGGACATCGTCATCGGCTGTGCCGGCGGCGGATCCAATCTTGGCGGTCTGATCGCGCCCTTTATGCGCGACAAGATCACGGGCAAAGCCACCGGCCTGCGTGTCGTTGCGGTCGAGCCGGCGAGTTGTCCGTCTTTCACGCGCGGCAAATACGCTTATGATTTCTGCGACACGGGCAAGATGACGCCGCTGGCCAAGATGTACACACTGGGTTCCGGCTTCAAGCCTTCGGCCAACCACGCCGGCGGCCTGCGTTACCACGGCATGAGCCCGATACTCTCGAAACTCTATCACGACGGCTATATGGAAGCGGTCGCGGTCGAGCAGACGGCGGTCTTCGAAGCGGCGAAGCAGTTCGCGCAACTCGAGACGATTCTACCGGCGCCGGAGTCCGCGCATGCCATCCGGGGCGCGATCGACGAAGCGCTGAGGTGCAAAGAAACGGGCGAGGCCAAGACCATCCTGTTCGGTCTCACGGGTACGGGCTATTTCGACATGACCGCCTACGCGCAGTTCAACGACGGCACGATGACCGATTACATCCCGACCGACGCCGACCTCGAAGCGTCGCTCGCAGATCTGCCGCAGGTCTGAGCGGCGAGATTCCCGCCGAGATTCCCGCCTGCGCGGGAATGACAGTGATATGCGCGGGAATGACAGTACGCTGCGCGGGAATGACAGTGATATGCGCGGGAATGACAGTGACAGGTATTTGGACCGGGGGAGGATTACACCCTCCCCCGGCCTTTTTTGTTTGTGTGATTTTGATAATATGATATGCTAGAACTATGAAGATATATGAAAAATCAGATAAAGTCTGGAGAATTGGCTGAGACCATTTTTCGCGTCAGCGGAAAATGAATGCACAGCAACAATTTCATATTTTCCACCATGCGGTTTGATCCGTCCGGTCATGCATGGTTATCTCGAGTACGCCGCACCATATTTTAGAGAATTTCTATCGCTGCAAATTTAATGTGTCTGCGTCCTAAATGATTTGGGTCAAAGCGGGGATGTTTCTATGCATCCCCCCGTCATTCCCGCGAAGGCGGGAATCCCGTCCGGTCGACCGGCAAGCAGCTTATCAAAATATGTTCAAAATCCAATAATATGTGGAGCGCGCCCAATTTGATTGATGAAAACGTAAAGAAAATATTAAAAACGTAAAGAAAATATAAAAAAATGTGTTTACAAGTTAAGGAAAATTCGGCATAATACAGACCGTACGTGGGGAAATATTCTAGGGAGAATATATATCGTTATCGTACGGCCTTTGTGTCGTATTCGTTAGCGTTTCGGCAGAGAAAACAAAATCTGTCCGTAGTGGGGTCATACATGAACAGAGGGATATTCGGCGGTTTTGATTAAATTGCTGGCAGCGTGTCTTTTCGCGGCCTTTTGGCTGCGAAAGGATCGTACTTGTTATTGCGTTGGTGAAGATATTAGTTGGCAGGCAAATAAGGTCGGCTTTGGTGAACAAAGGAGAACAGTGATGAAGAAATACGAAACACCCCCTTCCGAACATTCGTTCGTATATCGTCATTCTGTAACAGTCAGAGCCTTGGCTTTGGCCTTGACTGCCGTGATGGTAGTCGGGCTTTTTCTTTTCAATATGGGGGAAGACGCTTACGCGGTGCCGGCAGACTATCCGCCTCCGGCGGGGACTACGGCAATCGTCCCCGGGGAGTTTCACCACCAAGGCGGGGGATTTTCATGGGGAATAACGGGCAAACTTTCGGACAACTCTCCTTTCGGGAGAGACACTTTCTGTACCCACAACCAGTTTGCCGGTAACAGCAGTAATAACCTTGTGTACTATTATAATGGCAATCCGGGTGAGACCGAGGCGAGCAATCCGCTGTTTTGGAATAACGTACTCGGCAAGGAAGGCGCCGAAAAAACCGGTATTCAAATGACCGTGGAGCAGTGGCGCAATCTGCGTTATGAGATTCTCCTGACAAGGGCGAACAACTGGTCGGACGGACAACTCATGTATTGGAGATACCTGACTTACTATATGCCGGACAGATACGGTTTCGGTTGGGCAGGAGATATGACTTGGTCCGCCGATTACGATAAATACTTCGGAGCCGTGGCAACGTCCGATTTCTATGGGCTTGGACCGGTGACGGACGGGCAGACCCTCAACCTTGGCGATGAAGCGGATGTCGTGTTTAAGTACCACGACGGCTCCGCATGGGTTGACATCACGACTGCCGCGACGGCCGGCACATTCAATTCCGACGGCGGCACCGACATCGCGACGCGCGTCGGTCCGTTCAAAGTCGAGTGGAAACCGGGCAGCAATGCGGCGCTTGCGCAGCTCAACTCCGGCATCGACCGCAACACGCCGCCGACCTTTAGCCTCGGAACCACAAGTCCCGGCGATGCAGGCCGCGTGCGCTTTTACAAGACCACCACCGCAACCACGCCGACCGTTCAGGTGAGCCTCGGCGAAGAGTTTTATATAGAATACAACGTGACGGACAAAAACCTTGCGGCGGCCTATAACGCGCCGGACGGTACGAAAACCATCAATGTCCCAATCAGGGCGACGCCAAAGGGCTCGATTATCGGCAAAATCATAGCCGACGAGTTCTTCCTCACCACCACCTCGCAAAATCAGGTAAACGTCCTGACGGAGAACAGAAACCCTGTCTATGTCGTCAATCTCAAATTCAAATCAACGAAGGATCCCGGTCTGCCCGAAGAGCCCGTCGGCGACATCATTTACGAGCGCCCGGAAGTCGACAAGGTCGTCGCCGAAGACAACCACTTAGACAACACCGGTGACTATGTCGATGTGCTGCCCGTCAAGGTCGGCACAGATGTCATCCATCAACTGACGGTCACATCAAACGACCCGAAGGGCACGATACTCACGTTCCAGAATAGGGACTATGATTTGTATCCGAGCGTACTTGACTTACGCAAGCCGGGAGATCCACCGGTGCCGTCTGCGCCCGCTACGACCGCGCTCGTGCATAGTGAGGCCGAGTTCAAAACAGCAATCAGTCTAAACAAAGACATCAAGCTGATGAAGAACATACAGCTTTCTTCGGGATGGGATCCCGCGGCAAGTCCCGCCGAACCGACAGGCGGCTATACCGGCATCTTTGACGGCAATCATTACAGGCTCATCGGTACGACAGGGATGACCCATCCTGTATTCAGCAAAACGAATAATGCCGTATTTTACCGCGTCCGGTTTACGGACTTTTCGATGACAAGAAATGATGGCACAGTCGGCTACGGATACACGTCTGATATGACGGTCGGCACCCTTGTGGATTGCTTTGGCGGTTCGGCGGGAGAAATGCTCGATTGCTTTGTGCAGGGCAGTCTGACAGTGAGTACCACAAATACGAATTCTGCGATCGGTGGCGTCGCCGGTGAGGCCGCCGGTAAATCAATTTACGGCATCAAGGCGCAGGTGAACCTGACGCAAACAACAGGTCAGGGAGGGGATGTGAACGGCACCTATCCAGGTGGATTATTTGGCGTAACCCGCACAAACAGCCTCGAAAATTGCGAGCTTATGGCGGGAAGCCGTTTGATAACAAATGCCGACTGGAACGGCGGCTTGGTGTCGGTGTTGAACGCCAACCTTGACAACCCGGGTCCGGTTACAGTCCGCAACTGCAAGGTCGATTACTATTTTAAGGGCAATAGCGATAGGGCTAACGCGAGTTTCGGCGGTCTGATTCAGCGCGCCGACAGCGGCTATACTTCGGAGATAGATCGGTGTATCGTAAACGTAGACTATGATCCCGACAATTCAGCTTGGGCGCGATTCGGCGGGGTTTTGGCGCAGCTGTATACTGTAAATATTAACGCCACGATCTCAAATTGCGATGTGCGGTTCTATTCCACACCGCTTGCTACCCCTGAGGATCCTGCAGGAGAGGCCTTGGTGAAGATCAAAACGGTCAACAGCGATACCGGCGGCGGCGGCGGTATTGTTGACTTTATACCGGGTGGTTCTTCGGTTCCGGAAGGTATCATCCTTGCCGTTGAAAATTGCTCAACCCATGTTCCGATGCAGATTACGGGAAATTCAGGAGCTGCCGGTATCATCCACTTTGGCCGGAACAATGGTGTTCCACTCAGTAATGTTGGGGTTTCTGTCAGCAACAGCATCGCAACCGGCGATATATCCGTAAAGTCCGGCGTGACAGGGTCAAATCTTGAGATCGGCGGGATCGCGATAGTGAAGATTGCCGACGACACAAAAATTTATCCGGTCACCATCGACCACAGCATCGCGGCAATGGACATTGACGCGGGCGGCACTGCCGTGCGAATCGGCGGTATCTTCGCGAGTCCTGCGGTATCGGGAGCCACGTCAAATATCGCAACGATCAATCACAACCTGTTTGCGGGGGCGATTACGAATGTGGATTCCGCGAGTGTCAATCAAATTTATAACACAGGTGCTGTGGTCACGGCGGCGAACAACTATACGCTCCATGAACAACCGGGCACCGGTCCCATCCCGCTGTCGGAGATGGGCGTTTCGCCGTTGCAGAACGCAGAAGATGACGGAATCACAAAATCCGGTGAGGAACTGTCGGAACAAGGCGAGGGATTCGCAGACGAAAAATCCACAGCGCCGGAGGATGACGGCACGGACGCAAGTGGTTTGGAGGTTCCCGCCTTCGCGGGAATGACAGATGTTGCGGGAGTGACGGATGTTGCGGGCGTGGTGGATGTTGCGGGAGTGACAAGCGACGGGGGCGATGGCTCCGGCGACATTTCGGCTGCTGCGACGGAGGCGCTTGGCGGTACGGAGGACGAGTCTGATGGCGTCATCAGCGCGCTTGCTGACTTCGGGGACGCAACCGGTCCGGATGGGCAGACTACTGCTGCGCCGAGGTTGTCGTCAGGTCTCGCGACCGCTACGACTTTCTACAAAAACACCCTTGGACTTGGGATTACAAACACCCTCAATCCAAATTGGGGAAAGACGCTTGAGCCGGGTTCAGCAGAGTATTGGTTGCTTGAAGAACACGGCAGCGGTGTAACCACACCGTATATTCCCCGCCTGACTACGCTGTACCGCTATCCTGTGCAGAGAATCTATGTGAACGATTATTACAACGCAAAGAACACGCAGGAGTTTGTGGAGCGTCTGTTCGTTTGGGAAGATCATGGCAGCGGTTATCAGTTCTATCCCATTTGGGAGAGTAATCGGGTCGAAGTCGGTGCCGGAAATACGACTGGTTTCGCGAATATCGATATGCGGCTCACAAATACCGATCATCCCGATAAAAACAAATTTGTCTTTTATTACTTCAAACCGGCTACGGACAACTATTACACCCCGCCGAATAGCAATGAGAACGACGGCGCGAACAAGCCGGGCGCGTGGCAGAATCAGGTGAAGATCACACCGCGGGACAATTATCTCGTGGATGACGGCGGCGGCAATTATCATTACGACTGGCCGGGCGACATCGACGACGACTGGGTGCTTGCCGAGGAAGAGCCGGTTAATGTCAAACTCAATATCGTCAAGATGACGAATATATCCGGAAATCCGAGTCCGTTGGATGGGGCGACATTCACGCTGTACCGCGCGCCGGGCGATGTGCTTTATTCGACGTTCCCGGATGTGACGGGCTATACAAGTGATTCGGCTTGGACTACGGCGGGTTGGACCGTGGCGGGTACGGCGCAGCCATCCGGTTTTACCGGGGCGAATTTTGTGAATGGCGGGAATGATGTCCTGATCACGCCGGGCAGCTATGTGGTGAAAGAAACGGTTACACCGGCGAACTATGTTACCAACACAGATACATGGTACATCGTCTACAGCGGCGGCGAACTGAAAATGTATCTGAACGACCCGACGCTGGACTTGGCCTATCGTAATGATATAAACGTTCCAAAATCGACGACATCGACGCAGTTGGATCTGAGCCAGAACGAGGTTGCCGCAACGCAAACTACCCCCCAAACAATCACGTACAGCACGACAATCGGTAATGAGCGTGACAACAGCGTACTCGCCCGCATTCGCGTCGTCAAATACAATGAGGACGGCTCGGCGGAGATTACAGGGCAGGATGTGCCGATTGATTCCGCGCATCCGGAATACGGCACACGTTTTACGGGCGCGGTCTATGGAATCTGGAAGTATGAAGAGGATACTTTTGTTGTGAATGATAGCGTTACGCCGGGCTTTGGCGGCGGCGACGGCGTCAACGACAAATTTATTTACGGAAATACGTTGATCTGCGGACCGACGGGCGGACATCCAATGGCGGATGTGAATTTCAGCGACGTGGAACCGGGATATTATGAACTGACCGAGATCAAAGCGCCGGACGGCTATGCGATTGACCCGACGCCATTTACCTTTAAAGTAGAAAATCAAAGCGGGACGGCGGTTGTGACCTTTGTCAAAGACGAACATTCGGATACCGATCAGGTTGGGTATCTTGCGGGCAAGCAAAATTTGCTTGCTGAAACTATCGTTGACACTGATACCGATGGTGTTCCGTTGCTGACGATCAAGGCGAAGGACAAGAAGCCGGAGTATGGGCTTACGCTGAAGAAATATGACGGCGATACTCAGGCGGCGCTGGCGGATGTCAGCTTCGAAGTGTATGACAATGCCGGCGGAGGGCTGCTCGGCACCTATATCACGACAGCGCCGGACGGTCTCGTAACGATCCCGCTGCCGCCGCAAAACGGCAGTTATACGATCAAAGAGGCGTTGCCGGCAAGTCTTGCGGACACCTATTCCCCCGCTGCAGACTATATGATCGAGACGCGGGACGGCTCGCTCTACGTGAAAGGCGGCCCGCACAATTACGATTTCAAGCTCGTGCATGGGGAGAGGGACAGCGACACTTATGTCATCCTGCAGCCGGATCACGCCGCGATCCCGGTCTATCCGGGTCAAGACGGATATCCGCCGGATCTTACGGTGGATTCGAGCGGTTCCATTGGTCTGGTTTCCGCGCAGTTTGGGGTGCCCAATTACGAAGGTACATCGGTGACCATTCAGGGCGAGAAGATCGTTCGCGGGGCAGGTGCCCCGACGAGCGCCGCCTTTACCTTCACGCTGACGCAGGTGACAGACGCCACCGGAAATACGGCGGTTGCGACATCGACATCGAAGGTCAAACTGCCGGCGGCCGCGGTCTCGGGCACGGGGATGTTCCAGTTCGCTCCGATCTACGGACTCACGTCAAAGGAGCCTACGACCATCACCAATCCGGCGCCGAAGAGCGTTCCCTACGAGCTGTTTTTCAAAGTACAGGAAGTGAACGGCGGCGCGCCGGGCTGGATCTATGACACGGCAGCCTATGTCGTGAAAGTGACCGTGTCGAGGGACGGCCCGAACGGCCCCTTACAGGCGATCGCAAGCTATCCGTCGGGAAGCCGCGTGACGTTCACAAACAGCTATACCTATAGCGAGATCATCTCCGTGGAAGTCGATAAGGATACCATCCGGCGGACGGCGGCGGCCTATATCAGCACGTACGATCCGGACAATTATACGAATGTCGGCGAGACGCAGGAGATGTACCGTTATGACCTCGACTTCCGGTCTACCTCTAACATCGTGTCGGATGAGTTCGTGGTGGATGATCCGCTGGAAGCGATCTCAACGAATCCCGGTGCGGATCAGGTGCGTCTTAACGGACTTTGGACGCCGGCTGTCTGGGGCGACGCCGACGGAAAGATGAATATTTGGTACAAGACAAGCACCGGTATCGGGGAAGAAGACCCCTCTTACAAGGCGACGATTGGCGCGGGAACGGCAGCCGGCGTGACGCCTAAGGCGGCCAAACTCTTTCCGACAAACGCAGTGGACGGCTGGAAACTGTGGAAGCACATTGATGCGCATAACACGGCAGAGTATACGGCGCGCGGTGTGATTCCGGGATACCAGCTTGCTCTCCCGCCGGGCGTGTCGGGAGGCGAAGCAAACGACCCGAACGCGACGACCTATATCACGGAGATACGCTTTGAGTACGGCGCGGTAAAGGTCGGGTTTACCTCAAGGAATTACAGCAAGGATACGAGCCTGAACAAAGACTACCGGGACAGCAACGGGGTGATCGGCTCGGACAATTTTGATAAGATCGTAACGATCGAATCGCAGCGGCCGGATGTAAGCACCGGCGGGGTTCTGGCGCAAAGCGTGAAAGTAATCGAACCGCAGGCGAATTCGATTTCGGCTTTGTCGCTTCGGATTGCGACGCAGGGCGCGCCCATCCCGCTTGCGGCCGCGATCGTGCCGCTCGGGGCGGTACAAAAGGGCCTGCCTGACTGGACGCCGCAGGCGGTGGTCGCAGATATTCCGTCGCAGCTCGCCGCGCTTCCTGCCACGAGGGAGACTTCTCCGCTGCGGCCTGCGACTTATCTGGTACGCACGACGCGGGCGATGTCAAATGAAGATATCGTTTCGTCCGTATCTGCCCATATCGCAAGCGGCCTCACCTATGACGAGGATCAGGACCGTGTGCTGACGCGCGAGATCGGGACTTTCTCGCTGGATCCCGCGCCGCCGGAGATCGGCAGCATCGTTGCGCAGGACTCCTTTGTGAATCATGCAAACGAAAGTGGCATCGTACTGCGCGGCGGCCACTGGGTCGACCGGGACGGCAACCGAATCCGGGTCGGCAGGGGCGGTTCTGCCGGAACCGGCGATGTGATGGCGCTGGGCTTGTGGTTTGCGATCATGGTGATCACGCTGATCTGCTTGATCTTGCTGCGGATGACGTACGGCACCGGCAAAAGGAGGCAGAATGACAGTGTGTTTCGCGGGAATGACGGAGGTGACGTGCGATGAAAAAGAGGATGAGATTCATTGCCTTTGTGGTCACGGCGGTCTTCCTGCTGGCGTTCCCCGGCGCGGCCTTTGCCGCACAGGACGGAGCGGCGGCAGGCGACAATATCACGGTAGAATACCGCTATGCGGAAGGACAGACGCCGGACATCCCGGCGAGCATCAGCCAATTTGGACAGACCTACAACTTGATCGGAACATCCGGCGCGGTACTCGAAAGTACGCTGCCGACGACAAGGAATTACACCTACCGGGTGAGCGGGGCGGTGACGCCGGCACAGTTGGCGGAGATCCAGGGTGCGGGTGATGTGGCGTTTACGCCGGTTTATATCGACAAAGCGGAGGAAGTCAATGAGCCTTACACGTTTGAAAATCTTCCGACCAACGACGTGGATGCGCTGCTCGAGGAAGCGCAGCGCAGAGGCATCGCCGGAAACCTGATCGTCGGAACGGACGCCGGTGTCAATCACGTCGACGTCTATGAAGTTTCGGACGTCTCGTACGAAGTAACGGCAAGAGACGCGATCACGAATCTGCCGAGCCGGTACACGGCAAACTGCAATCTGCGGGGTCTCAAGGTCACGCAGGAGCTGGGTTATTATTTGGCCAATGCGACCTTTACTACGAGTGAAGCAGAGGACGAAATAAATCAGTATGTCGTTGTGGCGGAGTACGCACCGGACGCGCTGCCTCTGATCGTAGAAGAAGAGGAGCCGGTCGCCCAGACAGAAGAGGTAGAGGAACCAATCGAACCGGAAGCGCCGCTTCCGACCGTCGGCCTCAGCGACGACGATGTTGCGCTGGTAGCCGGTCAGGGGAACAACCCCATCGCCAATGTCGTGAACGGACTGGTGCCCCTCGGGGGACTGGGGGTGTCCGGGGTTTGGTCCTTCCTCTCGCTCTTCCTCAGCGCAGCCGGCGTCATCATCGCCGTCGCCTTAGCGCTCGGCGCTTTGGCAAGACGCGGTCGCATCCGGAATTATGAGAGCCTGGGCGTTTATGATCGGGAAAATTTTGAGTTGGTCAAGAAGCGCGGCAACCTGCTGCGGGCGCTGACCATCCTTGTCGGCGTTCTGACCTTGGTGACTTGGGTGATCCTCGATGATTTCAGTCTGGGTATGGTCTGGATCAACAATCATACGCTCCTCATCGGCGCGCTCTTCGTTGTGACCGTGATCCTGTGCGCCCTGACGAACGCAAGGAACGCCAAGACGGATCGTTATGTTACGGAGGAACCGGATACGGAGATCGCGTAGAGAGATTCCCGCCTACGCAGGCAGTAACAATTGCCACCCTTATATGCCGGAGAAGCCATCTGACCCCCATCATGCGCTTCTCGCGGGTTTGAGCCCGGGGGAGGATTCTATATCTCCCCGGGCTTTCGATCGTTAATATGCAAAAACCCGATTTTATGGTACACTATATGCGTTAGAGGAGTTCGGAGGCAATCAGTGTATAAAATCGGAGAGAAAGTAATCTACGGAAATACCGGCGTTTGCATCGTATCAAACATCACGACAGTGGTTTCGCCCGGGGTCGACAGTGAGCGTCAGTACTACGTACTGAAGCCCGTGTTTGACAGTGGTACGATTTACGCGCCGACGGTCGAGTGTGCGGTACCGATGCGCAAGATCGTGACGAAAGCCGAAGCGGAAGCTTTGATCGACATGATTCCAAAGCTTACGGGGAAGGCCTTCCACGGCGACGCGATGCGCGAGCTCGAAGAGCATTACAAGGGCAAGATTCGGGGCTGTACCTGCGCGGATCTGATCGAGCTCACCATGTCTATTTATGCCAAGAGAGAAGGCGGCAAATTCGGGGCGATCGACAAGCGGTTTATGAAACAGGCGGAGGCGCTGCTTTTTGGAGAATTTTCTGTGGTTCTCGGCATTGCGAAGGATGAAGTGCAGGAGTACATCGACAGTCGGGTCAAATTCGCTGCTGCGACATGATCCCGGTATGCTCCCTGTATCATCCCAGCATAATATATTTAATCGGTGGAGCAATCATCCTGGTGGAATTTAAAAATAGTTTAAGACAAGCAGCAGGGCGTAATTCATGAAAGCAATCATGTATGGTGGCGGCAATATCGGACGCGGGTTCATAGGGCCGCTTTTTCGCGCGGCTGGCTATGAAGTTATCTTTATCGACGTGCAGGCGGACTTGGTCGAAACACTGAACGCGCGGCATGCCTATCCGCTTCGAATCATTTCCGATGGGGGGCATGAGGATTTTATGATAGAGGGGATATCGGCCATCAACGGCATGGATGCGGAAGCTGTGTCCGACGCGATCGCGGCGGCGGATATTTGCGCGACGGCGGTCGGTGCGAACATCCTGGGGAGGATCGCTCCCAATCTTGCCGCCGGTATTCGAAAACGGTTCCACGGTACGGACAGTCCGCTCAATATTATTATTTGCGAAAACCTTCTGGATGCAGACAAAATCCTCTCCGGAATGGTGCAGGAAGATTTCACGGAAGAGGAACGTGCATTGTGCGGCGAGCGAATCGGTTTTGTCGAAGCCTCAATTGGGCGCATGGTTCCGGTTCAGACAGAAGAGATGAAGGACGGAGATCCTTTGCGTGTTTGCGTTGAGCGTTACGGCAATCTGCCGGTAGACAAAGACGCCTTCAAAGGGCCTATCCCAACGATCGGGAATATGATTCCCTTTTCTCCGTTTGGTTTCTATATCGAACGCAAGCTGTATGTCCACAATATGGGACATGCCGTCTGCGCTTATTTGGGGTTGATCGCCGGATACGAGTATATTTTTCAGGCAATAGACGATGCGGAGATACGGCTGATCGCCGAGAATGGTATGCTGGAAACGGCACGGGGACTCGCCGCGAAATATGGCGTGGACTTGGCGGATTTGCTGCCTCATGTGATCAATCTGCTTGGACGTTTTGGGAACCGTGCACTGAAGGATACCTGTGCGCGCGTGGGCGGAGATCCGGTACGCAAACTCGCGCGCGGCGACCGTCTGATCGGTGCTTCTCTTATGTGCGAAGGGCAAGGCATCACGCCGGATTATGTCGGTATTGGCGTTGCGGCGGCGCTGTATCAGTTTTTACAGGAGGCCGGGCGGGAGCAAAATACAGAAAACGCGGCGGCGGCGCTGAGGGAATTGTCCGGCGTTGGAGACGGCGATGGTACCGGGAATACATTGGTACCCGCGATTCTGGAGGACTACCAAATCATTTTGGACGGTGGCGGCGCGCAGGCACTTCGGCGCTTGATGGATCGGCGTGCGGCCGCACGTGCCGAGGATATTGTATGACGATCGATGAGATTCGCGCGTCCTTGGCGACGCGTCGGTATATCGCGGATGAGAGTTTGTGCGCGGCGGTGTTCGTGGCGCTCTCGCTGAACCGCCCGCTCTTGGTTGAAGGCGCGGCTGGCGTCGGCAAGACGGAGATCGCAAAAGCGATGGCGGAGGTACTGGGTCGTCCGCTTGTGCGCCTGCAGTGTCATGTCGGCATTGACGAAACGCGGGCCGTCTACGAATGGAATTATCAAAAACAACTGCTTGCGATACAGGCCGGTAAGAGCGAACGCAGCGAGGGCATTTTGCAGTCGATTTTTACGGATGAATTTTTGCTGGAACGGCCGCTGCTGCAGTCGATTCGCAGTGAAAAGCCGGTCGTCCTGCTCATCGATGAAATCGACAAGACCGATGAAGAGTTTGAAGCTTTCCTGCTTGAGTTGCTCGCGGAATATCAAATCACGATTCCTGAACTGGGGACGATGCGGGCGGTCACGAAACCCTTTACCGTGCTGACGAGCAACAACGCCAGACCGCTGTCCGATGCTCTGCGCCGGCGCTGTGCCTATGCGTGGATTGACTACCCGAGTGTGGAAAAAGAACTTGCGATCATTCGGGCGCGCAATCCCGGAGCGGATGAGGCGCTGGCCCGGGATGTCGCCGGGGCTGTGGCGGCTCTGCGCGAAAAGCAGCGTATCCTGAAAAAGCCCTCCATCGCGGAAACGCTTGACTGGATCGCCGCGCTCGAGGCGCTCGGCGCCAAACGGCTCGACCGCACATCGGCCGAAGCGACGGTTAGCGCGGTGCTAAAGAGCCGCAGCGATGTCGAAGAAGCACTCGCGGACGACACGCTGTGGACTGCGTCCGAGCGGTGATGGTCGCCCTGTCATTCCCGCCTTCGCGGGAATGACAAAGGTTGGTAACGATCCTTGCGTAGTAATCAATGAACACGCTCCCGGTTGAAAATCTCTCGGTGTTTCTGTCGCAACTGCGTTCGGAAGGTTTGTTGGTTGGCCCTGCGGAAGCGGAAGGTACGCTTGCTTTGTTGGCGGCATTGGGCGCAGCGGGGCTGGCTGACCGTCAGACGGTGCGGGAATCGCTGAAGGCTATGTTGGCCAAATCGCCGAAAGAGGGACGGATCTTCGAGCAAAGCTTTGATGATTTTTTTGTAGGCGGAACTGTCCTCGTGGAGCGCGAGGTGTTTGAGGAAATTCAGGAAGCCCAGCGCCGGCACCGTATTGATACGGCGCGCGAGGCGCTGCCCGATTATGAGATTGAAGAAGAGTTGGCCGAAGCCTATGGGGGAGCGACAGAGGAACGGCAGGCTTGGCTGAAAAACATGCTCGACTTCGCTCAGAGCGGCAATCGCAATCTTCCCCTGATGAAAGAATACCTGAAGAAGATCGCCACAGGCTGGATCGCCGCCGAGGCGGGTCTTGGTGTCAGCGGCGTGGACGAGGAAGAAGACAATCTATTACATAAGAATTTAAGCGCCATCACCGAGGACGAGATCCCGCGCGCGCTGCATTTGATCGAAGCTTTGGTGCGTCGCGTCAATTTGCAGACGGAGCGGCGGCGCCTGCGCGAAGGGCGCCGGGGCATGCCGGATCTGCGGCGCACCATTCACGCGAGCCTGCGCACGGGCGGTGTGCCGGTACATCCCGTATATAAGAAGCGGCCACGCACCACAAGGCGCACCGTCATCCTCTGCGACATTTCCGAGTCGATGATTCTGTTTTCGGAATTCGCTTTGAAATTCATCACGGCGCTCGGACGGGAGCGGGGCAAGACGCGCGCCTTTATCTTTTCGGAGGGCGCGGAAGAAATCGGTCTCGAAGACCTGACCCGTTTTGAACAGACCGTGAAGGGCAGTACCTTGTGGCGCAGGGGCACGGACATCGGCGGCGCGCTTGCGTATGTATCAGACCTCAGACCGCCGGCCTTAGACGCGGCGGTCACGCTTATCGTCCTTTCGGACGCCCGGACGGTCGCGCAGCCGCTTGCCGGGGGAGCCATCGCGGAGGCACAGCGACAGGTACGTACCTTGCTCTGGCTCAACCCCGACCCGCAGTTCTCCCCCTTCGCGCAAAAGATAGCGGAGCACGTTCCCATGCTCCGCTGCAATACCTTAGATGAACTCGCCCGCGCCTGTGCGCGCCTCTCGAAATAGATTTTCACGAACCACCTCAATTTTCGACACGAAAAAGCCTGTTTTTTTGTCCGAATCGAAACTTGTTCGTGTTTTCTCTTTTACAGCCCCAATCTTTCGATCAGGTTCTTCTGCTGCGTGCGGATCTCGTCCGGCAAGCGGTCGAACTTCGCGAAGAATTCCGTCTGGTTGGCGATCTCCTCTTTCCAGCTGTCTTTGTCGATCGACAGCAGCGAGCGGATTGTATCCGTCGTCACATCGTCTGCTTCGAGTCCTTCGATTTCGATATCTTCAACCTTGGGCATATAGCCGATCTCCGTTTCGGCTGCTTCGGCTTCGCCCTTGCAGCGATCGAGAATCCACTTGACCACGCGGAAATTTTCGCCGTAACCCGGCCAGATGAAATGGCCTTCGTCGTCCAAACGGAACCAGTTGACGTTGAAAATTTTCGGCGGGTTCGGAATTGTCTTGCCCATCTTGAGCCAGTGCGCGAAATAGTCGCCCATGTTGTAACCGCAGAACGGCAGCATGGCCATCGGGTCGCGGCGCACAACGCCGACCTGTCCCGTCGCGGCGGCGGTCGTTTCGGAACCCATCGTTGCGCCGATAAAGACGCCGTGTTCCCAGTCGAGGCTTTGATAGACGAGCGGCGCGACCTTCGCGCGGCGTCCGCCAAAGAGAATCGCCGAGATCGGCACACCCTTCGGA
>BNUG01000052.1 GCA_025997195.1 Clostridia bacterium
CCAATTCCGTACTGACGGAAGAACGCGAGGAAATGCTTTGCTGCCGTGACATGATGTGGGAAAACAGCACGCACGGCATCAATCCGCACAACATCGGTATGTTTGACAAGACCCCGGATAGCGTCGAGGAACTCTTGGAATACTTTGCGTCGACAAGCATCTACTGCACGGAGCAGGACGGGAAATACATCAATTTCGAGCCAGTCAATATTGTGGAATATTTCGGGCGGGACGAGGTTCGCGGAGAATATCACAAGGACGGCGCCTATCACGAAGTCACCTTCAGCCCTCGCGTCGCTGATCTGAATTATCTGCGGTCCTTCAAATTTGTGGATCTGACCTATCGGGGCACGATCGAATTTCGCAGTATCTGCTGCCAGCCGATTCGTGAGGCGATGAGCGTCGGCGCCTTCCACATCGGCCTGATTCGGCAGGCTGCCGCACTTGGAGACCTTCTTACAAAAGACTATGCACTCTATCACCACGGCTATGGCGCCACGGAGTTGCGCAAACTTTTCAATCTGCGGCACTGGCCGGCGTTTGCCGACAAGGATTGCGTACGCAGCCTACTTATGGATGTCCTGACGCTTTCCGAAAATGGCCTGAAGGACAGGGGACTCGGCGAGGAAGTCTATCTCGCGCCGCTGTTTGAGCGTGCGAAGAACCTGAGCAACCCAGCCCTTGATCTGCTTACCAGCCTGGAATCCGGTACGCCGATCGAGACGATTATCGAGGAGTACGGGCAAGTCGTTTCAGTGATTCGCGGGGATTCTGTGAGAAATCTATTCACGAAAGACAAATATATTTGACATTGTGGGATATATATGATTCAATGGTTCGATGAGTGAGAAAGCAATCATCATTTCAAGTCTCCCTGCTTTGGGAAGAGCCATTGCGTCGTATCGCAGGGCGGCCGGCTATACGCAGAGGGAGTTGTCTGCGGCCGTAGGCGTATCCCGGGTCTGGATCGGTGAACTGGAGCGCGGCCAATTGGCGAATCCCGGATTTGACCGCTTGCTTGCGATTTTCAATGTGCTGCAGATCAGATTCGAGATTGTTCCCGCAAGCGATGACCCTAGATCCGGGTTGGCAGATTTCCTTATCGAAAAAAGGCAAAGTTATGATTGACAATTAGGAGGACATCCGGCGGAAATATCAGATTTTTTCGGATCTGCAAATAGTAAGGAAGGTATTTACATGAGTAACCACAAACAACTATCCACATCTTTGATCATGGGGCCGGAGTATGCCAATCTATATGGCAATGTCCACGGCGGAGAAATCATGAAAATAATGGACAACACAGCTGGCGCCGCGGCGGCGCATTTTGTGCGGGGGCATGTCGTGACGGCACGTGTGGATGAAATTCAATTTTTGAGGCCCGTTCACATGGGCGATTTTGTGACATGCACGGGACAGGTCGCCTATGTTGGAAGAACGTCTATCGAGATCTATCTCACAGTGGATGTGGAAAATTTGCTTGTCCAGGACAGCAGCGCGCGTGCGCTCGAGGCTTTTTTCACATTGGTGGCGATCGGTGCTGACGGACGCCCGACGCCGGTGCCGGCCTATACGCCGGAGACCGAGCAGGAGAAGGCTTTGCACGAGCATGTGCGGTTGCGGCGCGAGTTTTACGAGACGCGCCGCGAGGAAGCGAAAGCGCATCTAAGATGATTGTCCCTGAAATCAAACTGCACAAACGCGTTGTGCTCCTCTGGCGCATCTACGGCGTCATTGCGGCGCTGGCCGTTGGCGGTGTGTTTTTTGTCATCACGGGTGTGATCTATGGACTTGGCATGATGCAGGGATTCTTCAGTCTCGTGATCGTGGCCATTGCGGTTGCCGCAACAGTCGTATTTGCCGTCGTGATCTTTCCGACGCTCCTCTATGAACGCTTTCGTTATCATATTTCAGACGACGAGATCATCCTCAAGAAGGGGATTGTGATTGTTGTACACACGGTCATACCCATGATCAAGATCCAGTATACGGATACCCTCCACGGGCCGCTCATGCGGGCGCTGAAACTCTCCGCCGTGCGGATCATGACGGCGGGAGGCAAGGTCGAAATCCCGGGTCTGCGCCCGGAAGAAGCAGAGCAAATGTCCGAGCGGATTACGGAACTCGTCAAGATTGTCAGAGAAAATGTATAGCGAGCCTCAGCATGTTTCCCGGAAATATATCCCCGTCTTTCTCATTCGCAATGTGCGGACGTGGCTTGTCCTTATCCTGGTTTATTCGATCAAGCCGATCGTGCGCGGGCATACAGAAGATACCTTCTTCGCCGCCGGCGGCCTGTCTCTCACGATTCTCAATGCCATTCTGATCGCCATCGCCTTGATTGTTGGTCTCGTCCTGCTCTACACGGTTCTGAGCTATTTCCTGATGACCTGGCAGGTCGATGGACACAATGTAATCATTCAAAAAGGCATCCTCCGCCGCGTGAACAAGAGCATCCCCATATCCAAAATCCAGTCGGTCGACGTTACGGCCACGCTTTCGGAGCGGATTTTTCAAACGGCAACGGTGAAGATCGACACGGCCGGCGGTGAAGGGGAAGATGGCACGATTTACTGCCTGGACAAAGCGGACGCTTCCGGGTTGCGTGACGCGGTATTCGCGATCAAACACGGCGAGGCGCCCGCGCGGGAACTCCTGGAGGTCAGCCGGAAGTCCGCTGATACAGGGTTCGAGGCGTCACCGGAAGATTCGCATATCATCTACCGTCTGCCTACGGCAAACCTCTGGCTCACAGGCATCTCCAATGCCAAAGCGATCGTCTTCGCTTTCATCATCGTGTCCACAATAGGGCGGTACGCCAATCCATTTTCGGAGATTTTCCTCGGGGGTGAAGATATCACAGGGGAGGCTGTCACCTATTTGGAACATCTGGCTCTTCCGCTGCTCCTCCTGACCGCTATCGTCTTCTTCGCAATTAGTTGGTTTGTTTCCGTATTGGCTGTCATGGCGGCGAATTACGGATTCACTGTGTGCAGCAACGGACCCAAGATCGAAATCGAAAAAGGCCTGATCACGCACAAGACCCTGAGCATCGAGAAGCAGCGCGTACAGGAGGTTCGCATCCGGCAGGGCGTCATTCGCCGACTGATTGGCTATGCGGAGATCACCGTAAAAACCGCAACGCTGACAAAAAAGCAGAAAAAATATTCATCGAGGAGCAACAGCGACGAGCCAATGTTCACCACGACGATCCATCCGTTCATCGCCGTGAAAGAGATCGAATATTTCATCAGCATGCTGCTTCCCGATTTCGCGGGAACCCCCATAGAACTTGAACCGCTGCCGAAGCGGGCGTATATCCGCTCCACACGCCGGTATGTCGGGTGGACGCTGATCTTCCTCGGTGCCGGTTGGTCGGCAGCTTTCGGCATCATCGCTACGGTGACCGGCGGCGAATGGCAGGATTGGTTCCTGGCAAATCCGGCACTCGTCATCCTCACATCCCTGCCTGCGGTTGCGTTTTTCTGGCTGACCGGCCACCGTTCCTTCCATGGAAAAGGCGTCGCTTGGAACCACGACTTCATCGTCATTCGCAACGGTGCCTGGGCCAGGGAATGGGCCCGGATCCCTCGTCGCAAGATCCAGCTTGCCGTTGTGCACGAAAACCCTTTCCAGCGCATGAAGACGCTCGCAACGATCACCGGCACGACGGGCGCACTCAAATTCCCCTCCCTGATGGATGTAGATCGAAAACACGCAAAGGAATATTTGACGTGGGCTGTCACAAAGATTCGAAGCGAATTCAGAGAATCATCCGGCGGTATGCATTGAGGCAGTTTTGCTTGTACACTGAGGGCCGTTTTTTGTTAGTGCAATCTTTTTATTTGAGCTGGTTTTTGATCGCTTCTAAAACGACTTTGATGTTCCGCTGGTTTTTTCCCGCATCCTCCATGGCCGCGATCGCGCCAAATAGGGCCCCCATTTTCGGCTCTGATATTACCGAAACAGAAGTTTTGTTTTGCTCGGTTTCCGTAAGGGAGACCGAAATATTTTCCCCGTAAGAAAAAAGTGTCACACCCGTCTTTGCAAAGATCGTATAGGAAACTTTGCTTTCACGAACCAGCTTGAATCCTTTGAGAGCCGGAATCGCCCGCAGCGCGGCATCGTACACCGCGTCAATCTCAAAGTTCAAAATAGTATTCTGTGAAAAACCAGCCATTGCAATAAGGATCCTCCTGCGGTGTATTCGTACAAGTATGGTTCGTCTTGCGTACGCAAATTTATTGTAGTTTAGCGCGAAAACAAGACGGCCGTCAAATAGACGCGCGAGCGTGTTTGCGGTATCATTTGGAAACCGAATACGCATCCGAGCACGAAGCGAAAAGGGAAATTTTTCGTTTTTGCCCGTGCCACTGGCACGTTTTTGCGGAAAAGATAGGAAAACATAGGATAACTTCTCCTAAAATTTAGGAAATAAAATCAAATGAAAAACCCATCGGAACGTTGAAATTCCAATGGGTTTTCCTGGTACACCCGACGCGATTCGAACGCGTGACTTCCGCCTTCGGAGGGCGGCACTCTATCCAGCTGAGCTACGGGTGCACAGCGAGGATTATTCTAACACGAATTGGTGTATAATTCAAAGCTTGAAAAGGGTGAGACGCGCAGCTTGAAAAGGGTGGGACGCGCAGCACCAAAGAGTCAGGTGAGCTGTTACGGTTCACTCCTTTTGGATTCTGCACCTACGTTGCAGAATGACAATACGGTGCTGCAACAATGGGCGGCCGATGCGGCCGATGGCCGTGCGGATGTCACTGAAGCGCTTGCAATCGCCGTGAAAACGTGGTAGAGTTCTGTTGTAATAGGTAGTTACTGGAGGAGTGGGCGCGTCCCGCTCCTTCCTTTTGAGGGAGAGAAGTGTCCGGGAAGGTAAATATCAGGGCTTTGGTCGAGGAGATTCTCGCGCCGCTTGCGGCGGAGGGCTACGAAGTTTGGAGCGTCGAATTCGTGAAAGAAGGGCGCGACAGGCAGATTCGAGTCTTCGTTGACAAAGAAGGCGGAATTGATCTGAATGGCTGCGAGGCCGTGAGTCGTCTGCTTTCGGAAAAATTGGATGAGGCGGATCCCATCGGCGAGGCGTACAGCTTGGTTGTGAGTTCGCCGGGGATGGATCGGCCGCTGCTCAAGGATACGCATTATGCGCGCTACATTGGCGTACCGGTGGAAGTATCGCTCTACAAGGGCTTTGAAGGGCGGAAGAAATTTGCGGCTTTGCTGGGCGAGAAGACGGCGGAGACGCTGAAGGTGACGCCGATCGATGTGCAGACGCTGGCACCGGACGGGGACGAATTGACGGTGCCGATTGAATTGGTCAGTTTGGTTCGTCTGTTGGTGGTGATTTAGGGATTTCCGCATGCGCGGGAATGACAACGGGTATTATTGAATGACTTGGGTTATTATTGCAAGGAAAGGAACGGTTCGATGAACAAGGAATTTATCGCGGCGCTGGACGAACTTGAGCGGGAGAAGAATATCCCGAAGAAACAGATTCTTGATGCCGTGAGTAAGGCTCTCGTGGCGGCTTATAAGGGCCGGAGCAAGCAGAACGAGGCGGATGTCTATGTCGAGATCGACGAAAAAGACGGCACGATCGACGTGCTGCACCGCAGGACGGTCGTCGAAGAAGTCATGAATGAGGATACGGAGGTCTCGCTTGCGGAGATGCGGGAGTTTGATGATAGTTATGAAATCGGCGATGTGGCGGATTTCCCGTTCCCGGTCGAAGATTTTTCCAGGATCGCGGCGCAGACGGCGAAACAGGTCGTCGTGCAGGCGATTCGCGATGCCGAGCGCGGCATGATTTACGATGAATACAAAGATCGGCAGGGCGAAATCATCACAGGGCTGATTCAGCGCGTGGGCGGCGGGTCTGTATATGTGACGATCGGGCGCACGGAAGGTGTGCTTCCGGTCAATGAGCAGGTGCGCGGCGAGCGTTATGCCGGAGGCAACCGCATGAAATTCTATATCGTCGAGGTGCGCGGTGCCGAGAACCGCGGGCCGCAGATATTTCTTTCCCGGACGCACCCGAATCTGGTGCGGAAATTGTTTGAACTGGAAGTGCCGGAGATCCGCGAAGGCATTGTCTCTATTGTGAATGCGGCGCGCGAGCCGGGAAGCCGGACGAAGATGGCGGTGCAGAGCGCGGATGACAGTGTGGATCCCGTGGGTGCCTGCGTTGGCAGCCGAGGCAACCGTGTGCAGGCTGTTGTGGATGAGCTGATGGATGAGAAAATCGACATCATCCCTTGGAGCAACGATCTCAACACCAATATCAAGAGTGCGCTGCAGCCGGCGACCGTTGAAAAGATCGTATTTGATGAAGAAGAGAACAGGGCAACTGCGGTTGTGCCGGACTTTCAGCTTTCACTTGCGATCGGCAAGGAAGGGCAGAATGTGCGGTTGGCGGCCAGGCTTTGCGGCGTCAAGATCGATATCAAGAGCCATTCGCAGTATTACGGAGCGGCGGAGGAATTGCTCGACCTCGATATGCCGGGTGCGGAACTTGACGCGGAAGGCTTCTACAATGTGGAAGATTTTATGAGCGACGAGGAAGAAGAGGGTACGGCGGAAGCGGCGGCCGATGCTGCGTCTGTGAGTCAGGCCGAAGAAGCGCCGGCGGACGAAGAAGAATATCTTTCTCCTGACGACTACGATTCGGCAGCAGACGAGCTTCCGATCAAAAAATCGCCGGAAGAGGAAGAGGCGGAAGAGGGTGCCGATAAAGACGCTGACGAGGAGGATGTGATTGAAGAATCATAGCGTTCCAATGCGAAGATGCGTGGGCTGCATGACATCTTACCCTAAAAAGGAACTCGTACGCTTCGTATTGGCGGATGGGCGGCTGCAGGTCTGCGAAAGCGGCAAGGAGAACGGAAGAGGCGTTTATCTGTGCCGTTCGCTTGATTGCTTCGTCAAAGCCGTGAAAAGAAAAAAAATATCAAATGATCTAATGGATGAATTTGAAAAAGTACTAAAATCCGTGGAGGTGAACGTATGAAAGTAGCGAATCTCGCAGCAGAACTAAAAAAACAGAATAAAGATATCTTTGCGAAGGCTGCCGAACTCGGGATCGACGCAAAAGGTGCTACGAAAAACCTTACGGATGCCGAGGCAGAGCGGATCCGGCGTGGTTTCGCCGATAGTGCCGCACAGGCAGAGGCGGAAAAGAAGGCGAAGAGTATGCCTCGGCGTGTCTCAAAAGATGTGATCGAGGCGAAGCGCAAGGCCGATGCGGATGCTGAAAAAGCAGCCGAAGAGGCGCGCCTATGCGCGGAGGCGCGTGTGGAAGCGGAAAAGACGAAAGCGCCTGTTCTAAAGGTGGCACACAAGGCGGATCCAGCGCCCGCGCCTGCTGTGCAACCCGAAACGCCCGTACTCAAGGTGGCACACAAAGACGAACAGGAGGAAGTGCGAGAGAAGGTGCTTCCTGTACAGCCTGAGAAGGCTCCTGAACCGGCCGCACCCGAAAAGACGGCGGGGGGGGGAGCGCCCGAACCTGCGAAACCGGAAGTACAGCCTCGTGATTCCGCCGCGGCAAAAGCCCCTGCGGATGCGGGGGCCGGAACTGGAGCCGGAACCGCGAAAACGACGCAGGCCAGGCCGGATGGACGTTCCGCCGAGAGCGGGCAAGCCGGAACGGGAAGACCCGCGCAGGCTGGAACGGGGAGACCCGAACAGAGCGGCCACCCTGCCCGTCCCCCACAGGGAGCAGGCGCAGGAACTTCGGATGGAACGGCTCTGAAAAAGGACGATGCGAAGCCCGGCGCACCAAAAGGAAAAGACAAGAAGGGCTCGAAAAAACCAGCCGAACCTGCGCAGAGCGGGGCGCCGAACAAGCGGAAGACGGCAAGAGGCCGCAGCGGATTGGTCGAGGATTTCAAGGGTCCGAAGAAGAATCCGACGATCGAAGAAGTATCGCTAGAAAAGCAAGGGCGCCGGAGACCGGGCAAACGTCCGGAGGCGCATCCGCTCACACCGGAAGAAATCGCAGAGATCGAACGACAAAAGCGGCTGGAGAATCTGGAACCCGGGACCTATGTGGTCACAGTGCCGATTTCGGTGGCGGGACTTGCCTCAGAGACGGAACGCTTGCCGGCGGATATCATTATGGCGCTCATGAAAATGGGCATCATGGCCAATATCAACCAAAATCTCGATGAAGAAACGGTCGACCTGCTTGCGCTTGAATTGGACATCCCGCTCGTCGTTGGCAAAGATGAAGGTGAGATCGTGGAGGAAGGCATCGAAGACTTCACGGATGATCCTGTGGATCTCGTACCGCGGCCACCGATCATCACGGTCATGGGACACGTCGATCACGGTAAGACGAGCCTGCTAGATGCGATCCGCAATACGAACGTGACAGATCGTGAAGCCGGTGGTATCACACAGCATATCGGCGCATCGGAGGTCATTACGGCCGGCGGGGAGAAGATCGTTTTTCTCGATACGCCGGGTCATGAAGCCTTTACGGCGATGCGTGCCCGCGGTGCGCATGTTACGGATATCGCGGTATTGGTTGTTGCGGCGGATGACGGCGTCATGCCGCAGACAGTCGAGTCGATCAGCCATGCAAAGGCGGCCGGTGTACCGATCATCGTTGCAATCAACAAGATCGACAAACCCGGTTCCAATCCGGATCGGGTCAAACAAGAATTAGCAGACAATGGCGTCCTTGTGGAAGAATGGGGCGGCGATATCATCGCGGTACCGGTGAGTGCGAAGACGGGAGAGGGCATTGAAAACTTGCTGGAGATGATCTTGCTGCAGGCGGAGGTGTTGGAACTCCGCGCCAATCCCAAGCGCTTTGCGCTGGGCACCGTCATAGAAGGACGTCTCGACAAATCGAAGGGGCCGCTTGCGACCCTTCTCGTACTGAATGGCACGCTTACGGATAAACTGAGTATTCTGGCGGGCGTAACAAGCGCCAGGGTTCGTACTATGACAGATTTCAAGGGAAAACCAATCCACAAAGCCGGACCCGCGACCGCTGTGGAGATCACCGGTTTTGCTGAAGTCCCGCAGGCCGGCGATGAATTCCACGCAATGGATGACCACAACCGCGCGAAGAGTATTGCGGAAAGCCGTAAGTCTCGCCAACGCGAACAGGTCATGGCAAAAACAAGCGGTACGAGCCTCGAAAATCTATTCAATAAGATCAAAGACGGCGAAGTGAAAGAGCTCAAACTCATTATCAAAGCGGATGTGATGGGTTCTGTCGGCGCGATCGCAAACTCTCTTGAAAAGATCGAAGTGGAAGGTGTTCGGGTCGCGATCATTCATCGCGGCGTTGGCGCGATCACGGAGTCTGACGTCATGCTGGCGAGTACTTCCGGGGCCATCATTATCGGGTTCAGTGTGCGTCCGGCGTCCAATGTTACCTCGCTTGCTGAACGCGAGGCAGTCGAAATTCGCAGTTATCGCGTCATCTATGACGTCATCAATGACGTCGAGGCGGCGTTGAAGGGCATGCTGGATCCCGAGTTCAAAGAAGTCGTGCTGGGCAAGGCGCAGGTGCGTGAAACCTTCCGGCTGCCGAACGGCAGTCAGGTGGCGGGCTCATACGTGACCGAAGGCAAGATCTTGCGTAATGTGGAGATCCGGCTTGTGCGCGACGGCATCGTAATCCATGAAGGTAAGATCGGCTCACTCAAACGCTTCAAGGATGACGCGCGCGAGGTCGACAAGGGCTACGAGTGCGGTATCGGCATCGACAATTTCAACGACATCAAAGAAGGCGATGAGATCGAAGCTTTCAAGATGGAAGAAATACCGCGAGACTAGCAATCACGTGATTAGAAGGGTATTCACTGCATGAGAAGGACAAATCATCGGGGAGAAAAGCTTAGTGGCGAGATCAAACGCATCCTCAGCGAAATGCTGCAGCGCGAACTCAAAGACCCCGCACTGAGCGGCATCATCAGCATTACGCATGTCAAAACGGCGGATGACGGGAGTTTTGCGACCGTATATTTCACGAGCCTGGAAGAAGACGAAACGGACGTGATCAAGGGCTTCGAGAAAGCGAAAGGCTTTATCCGCAGCGAGATCGGCGGCAAACTGGGAATCCGGCGCGCGCCGGAACTCCGGTTTGTGGCGGATGAAGCTGAGAAATACGGCGTCCGGATTGATCGTCTATTGAGTCAGCTTGACATTCCGAGGGATGAGAAACCCGTGAATGTGATCCGGCTGGAAGAAGCGGTACCGCTTTTGGAGGATTACGAACGGTTTCTGCTGTTCACGCATATCCATATGGACGGCGATACGCTTGGCTCCGCGGTGGCGCTGGCTCTGGCGTTGCGTGAGGTCGGCAAGACGGCGTGGGTGGTTGTTGGCGAAGAATTGCCGCGCACCTTGCAGTTTATCGAATACGGTATCACAAAAGATACGGCGGCAGCGGAAGCGTTGATCGCTGAATGGTACACGGAATCCGCAGCCGCACAGGATGACGACGATGACGACGCTTCTTGGGCTGACGATTATGATTATAATGATGATGACGATAACGAGACGGATGGCAGTGCGGAAGGGTTTCTTGGCGTTGCGATGGATTATGCCGGGAAAGACAGGTTGGAAGGCCGCGAGGCTATCTTTGACCGGGCCGCCGCTACGCTATGTATGGATCATCATGTAACAAGCAAGCCGGAATGTGAATACAATGTGATCGAGTACGGTGCGGCGGCGACAGCAGAGTTGGTCTTTCGCCTGTTGAAGATGGCGGATTTGCCAATTACCGAAAAGGTCGCGACGGCGCTTTATGTGGGAATCGTAACAGATACGGGGCGTTTTCAGTACTCGAACACAACGCCTGAGACGATGGAGATCACCGCGGCCTTGATGCGAGCCGGTGCGGATACACAGAAATCTTATCAGGAAATTTTCCAGAGCGTACGGGCGGAAAAACTGCTTGTTGAACGCTCTATGCTGGATTCGATGGAACTTCTGTCGGGTGGGCGTGCGGCCATCGCCTGGATCGACGCGAAGACAATCGAAGAGTTTGGCGCCGGCGAAGATGAGACGGACGGGATGAGCGAGAAGCTGCGTTCCATCATCGGCGTAGAAGTCTCGGCGTTTATCAAAGAAAGACCGGACGGAAAAATCAAGGCGTCGATGCGCTCGGTAGCGGAAGTTGACGTTGCTGCCATTGCCGCAATGTTTGGCGGTGGCGGCCATGTGCGCGCGGCGGGTTTTACCGTAGACGGACCGCTCGATGAGGTGGTACGTAATTTGAAAGAAAAACTGGAAATAGCGCTGAACCCTGTCGACGGCAAATAGTTCCAGTCTAAGGGCCGATTGGACGATATGAATCAAGGCCACAGGGATGCCGCATGGATGGAATTCTGATTGTTGATAAACCGCAGGGAATGACGTCTCACGATGTCGTTTCTTTCTTGCGCCGCAAAACCGGCGTGCGGAGGATTGGACATTCGGGGACGCTGGATCCTATGGCGACAGGTGTGCTGCCGGTCTTCATTGGCCGCGCGACGCGTATCATCGAATATGTAGGTGTGTCAGGCGATCCGGCGGCGAAGAAATACCGGTGTACGATGCGGCTCGGTGTGACGACCGATACCCAGGACATCTGGGGGGAGTGCGGGTCAGCGCCCGCAATGACGGAGTTTTCACACAGTCTGACACCCGTCCCCCCGGCACCATCCCGTGATGAAATCGAACGTGTACTGAAGACTTTTGAAGGTGAGGGCACCCAGAAACCGCCCATGTACTCTGCGGTAAAGGTCGATGGCCGTAAACTTTACGAATATGCAAGGGCCGGACAAATTGTGGGTGACGAGCGGCTTCGCGATCGTAATATTTACATAAATCAGATTTACGTGATTGACTATGACGCTCTGGCCGATGAGGTAGTTTTTGAAGTCGAATCCTCAAAAGGCGTTTACGTACGTACGATTTGCGACGATGCCGGACGGCTGCTCGGCTGCGGCGCAGCGATGAGCGGACTTGTACGCTTGGCCAGCGACGGATTCACGATTGAAGAAGCGGTACCAATCTCCGCGCTCGAAGACGAGACGACTGAGAAAATCGCAGAACGTCTGCGTCCCATGGAGAGTGCGCTCGCCTCCTTACCTCGTGTAGATTTGGATGAGGATGGCGCTGCGGATTTTGTGAACGGACGAATAACGGATGCCGCGGCACAAGACAGAGTGCCTGTCCCTGTGTCTTGTTATTGGGCACAAGACAGAGTGCCTGTCCCTGTGTCTTGTTATGGGCCTACCGGATTTCTTGGCATTGGTATGGCCAAAGCCGGTACGATACATCCTCACAAGGTTATCTTTCGTGAAACTATTTAAAGAAATACGCTTCCGCTGCCGCCTTGTCTTCTGTGATCTGATGCTTTAGTTGTTCGAAACGATCGAATTTTCTTTCGGCGCGAAGGTGCTGGAGGAAAGCGACCTCTATGTCTTTCCCGTAAAGATCATTCTCGTAATCGATGATATGCGTCTCCACAAGCAATTCTGTGCCGCCGACTGTTGGTTTGACGCCGATGTTTGTGACGGCGGGCAGGGGCTTGCTTTCGTCTGGGATTCGAGCGGCTGTTACGTAGACGCCGTACGCGGGGCAGACCATGCCGGGATCCGGATTGAAATTGGCCGTGGGAAAGCCGATGGTACGTCCGCGGGCTGCTCCGTGCCTGACTTTTCCCGAGAGGCGAAAATTTACGCCCAGGAGGCCGTTTGCTTCCTCGATTTTTCCTTTTTCCACAAGCGCCCGGATGCGGGTGCTGGAAACGGGCTTCCCGCCTGTCTCGACCGGTTCGGTCACAAACGTTTCAAAACCATATTCACGGCCCAGGTGTTTTAAGATTTCGGGATCGGCCTGTGCGCGGGCGCCGAAGCGGAAATTGAAGCCACAAAAAGCAGCCCGGGCTCCAAAACTATTATGCAAAAGGTCCCTGGCGAAGACTTCGGGCGTCATTTTGTGGAAGCCGTCGGCGAAATCAAATTCAAAGAGGTAGTCTATGCCGAGGGCTTCGAAGACGCGGTTACGGTCGGCTTCGGATAGGAGGCGTTTGACTTTGTTTGTGCCGGAGAGCACGTTGGTCGGCGACTCTCGGAAGGTGAATACGGCGGAGGCTGTGCCGACACTGGCTGCGTACGAGATGCAGTTTTTCAGCAGGACACGGTGGCCCAAGTGTACACCGTCGAAAAACCCCAGGGCTACCGAGGTCGGGCCAATATCGCGGATTTGATCGTTGCGTGTAAATATTTCCATCATCATAAGTATACCAAATCAAACTGTATCATGGGGATGTGTCCGGAGAACCCGATCCGTGAACCATAGGCGGGCGGAAAATTCGAAAAAGACGGCGGAAAATTCGAAAAAGTCGTGGTTGTTGAAACGTTGTTTTCGCGGTAAGATATATCGGTTAAAGCAGTAATTCAGCAGAAGGGGATCAGCGGAGAAAATTATGCTCAAGAAGTCAACCATCGAATCGAATGTGCGCGCGATTTGCGTGACCCTATTGATAGCGCTTGCGGCCGTGATGGTCGTCGGCCTTTTTTTTGCGAATTGGTCGTTTTTGCTGCTCATCGTGTATGTTGTGATCGCAGTTGTGTGCGGGATCGTGGTATATGTCTTGTTTCAGGGCTTTCATAAAAATACGGTAAAGCCGGTACGGGATATGGTGCTCGGGTTGCGGGAACTGGCTGCCGGCAAGCCCGGCAAAACTCTTGATTGTCACGCGAACGATGAGGTCGGAGAGATCGTTCGGCTGATGAATTCGCTGAATGACCGCATGGCGATGGATATTGAATTTTTCTCGCATCTGCGTGACGGAGATTTTTCACGGGATTTGGTTCCGACGACGGAGGGCGATGGTCTTGTCTTTGCGATACAGGGTATGATCGTCCGGCAGCGGGAGTTGATTCGGAGGTTGCAAGGCGTTTCGGTGGAGATCTCCGAGGCGTCCGGCGAGATCGCGGGAGGATCGCAGAATCTCGCCAGCGGCAGCAACGAGCAGGCAGCGGCGATCGAGCAATTTCGCATAACGGTTGAGGGATTGCGCAAGAAAGCGCAAGAAAACGCAGACCTTGCACGTGAGGTGATCGACGCCATCAGCAGTTATTCGACGATCGTCGCGGAAATCGGCGAGGACATGAGCATAATGTCAAAGACGATGAAGGACATTAGCGGGAGCGCCGCGCGTATCTCAAAGGTCTCGGACGTCATCGAAAATATCGCTTTTCAGACCAATATCCTCGCCCTCAATGCGGCTGTCGAAGCGGCGCGTGCCGGACAGCAGGGGAAGGGTTTTGCCGTCGTTGCGGATGAGGTGCGCAATCTTGCCAACAAATCCGCCGAAGCCGCCAGACAAACAGCGGAACTCATCAGGCTGGATCTCGAAAATGTTGCGGTCGGTAACAAGATCGCTGAGGATGCCGTGGCCGGTATGGCGGATATTTCACGCATCGCCGATGAAAACCAAGTGCGTATGAAGGAACTCACCCAATCATCGATTGAACAGAGCGAATCCATTTATGAAATCAGCGATGGGATTAATCAGATTGCGCAGATCATACAGTCAAATGCGGCGCTTGCAGAGCAATCTGCGGCGGCGTCTTCTCAACTCTCGGCGCAGGCGTCATCGCTCGACAAATACATCGAATCCTATACGATCAAGGGAGAATAAGCTATCGGGTTAGAGCCAGCTTATTTTTGGGCTTTTGATTCGCTTCGGGATGTGAAGGTATTTTTCTCCTTCGGGGTATCCGATCATCATCGCCCCGAAAAGTTCATGATCTTCCGGCAACGATAACAGTTCTCTGATTTCCGGGATGAGGTTGCTCAATCTCGTCAAATAGCCCCCCCAGCAGGTGCCTACGCCATGCGCGTGAAGCATCAGCGTGATATTTTGCAAAGCAATTGCCGTATCGACGGTGGGGTTGAGAGCGCTCTTCTTTGCATGCGCAAACAGGAGTGTCTTTGCATTGCCTACTACCATATTGTTGCCTTGATCATACTGCGCGGCGATCTCAGCGGAGATCTGATTTTCTTTCACGAAGGATAGGATGTAATCCATGATGGATTTGATTTTCTCGTCGCCGTTCACAATGATCCATTCTGTGGGGTGCTGATTTTTCGCGCTGGGCGCCCATGCGGAGTATTGTATCGCCTGGGCGAGGAGCTCCTTTTCGACAGGGATCGGTTTGAAATGTCGATAGGACCTTACCGTCAAAAGGTACGACTCGAGCGTTCTTGCGAAATCACCCGGCAACTCGGGCAAACTTTCGGGAAGGATTGCCGGCTGCTCATCGAATAACACGGCCTGCACCGGACAAACGGCGGCACAGTGCAAACACTCGATACAGTTTTTCTCCTCCCTGACGAAGGGCTTTCCGTCTATGTCATCCAAGACGGAAGAAGGACACACTGCTGTGCACAGCAGACAATTCACGCATTTTTTCTGATCAAATGTAATCATATTTTCCTCGCCGTCACCGTATTACGATACAATTCTTCTTCAAATATAAAAACTATATTTTCACAAATATTATACTATATTTAAGTGCCGGCGTAATCATTCTGACCTGAGTATTCCGCACCGATTTGAACAGGGGGTGTTCTGAAAAAACGGAATATCCATGACCGGACGCGACAAGCCCGTCACAGGGTGTCAGGAATGACAGAGGGCAAAAAGCGTTCATCCGGCTAAAAAATTAGAAAATTAGAAAAATCAGATTGACAAAATATACCAGAATGTTAATATATGGGATATGAGGAATATTTCGCTATGTATTTTGAATCATGATGCCGGTTGGGCTAAGGCTTTTTTGCGTGCCTCTGCGCTGGACCATCCGGGCTTCTTGATCACATTTAAACCGTGCTGCGGCGAATGTGCCCGCGATTTTGACGTTTGTCTTGATCTGAACGGTGATGACCGGGAGTGTGGGGACAGCGACACGTATCGTGAGGACGATGCTCATAGCGCGGCATTGGGCTTTCAGGATTGCCACTGTTCTATGGTTCC
>BNUG01000053.1 GCA_025997195.1 Clostridia bacterium
TCGCTTGGTGCAGTTATCCTTGCATCACGTCTTGCTTCAGGACAGCCATCATCGGGAACGGACATCGCACTTATGGCATTGGCTGCGGTTTTTATTGGAGGCGCCAACAGCGTTATGAATGCGCTAGCCGGGGTGTTTATTATCGGTCTTATCAACAATGGTCTGAACCTGATGGGTGTAAATGCCTCATGGCAAAATGTGGCGTTGGGTACGATTATTATCTTTGCCGTTGCCCTTGATGTTTTCAGAAGTCGGCGTGAAGCAAATCGGCTGACATAATGAGATCCGCGAGGATTGAGGATTCATATAGAGTTATTTTGTCGATGCATTTGAATGGAGTAAGCCATGTTGAGTAAAGAGAGAATGAACGCATTAATACGTATTGCAATGGAAGAAGCAGATGCTGCGGTTGAAAGAGGAGACGATCCGTACGGCGGGGCGATCGTGGATCAAGAAGGAAACATTTTCGTGAGAAACGGAAACCGTCAAAATACGGAACAGAATCCGGCAGCACATGCGGAAATGGTACTGATTCGTGAGGCAGCAAAAAAACTCGGTAGCAATGATTTATCAGGATATATCAGTGTTTGTAATGCGGAAAGTTGTCCGATGTGCGCTTCGGCCTTGGTCATCGCAGGAATCAAGGAATTCTATTTCGGCGCGTGGTTTGAAGATGGTTTTCAACCCAATATTCAAATGAGTGTTGTGAAAGATGCATGCTATGACAATATCATATTGGAAGGCGGTATTTTGGCTAATGAATGCAGTGCTGGAATCAAGCGGGGAAGAGAAAAGCTATCAAAGAATGTGTAATTTGAGAAGTTAATTTTTATTATATTTTGAGGCGCATGCGGTTGCGGCAGAATGGGGTTTGATATGGACAAGATGACACCGAAAGAGCGATTTATTGGCATATTATCGTTTGAACCGGTCGATCGAATTCCTCTTATTGATTTTGGTTATTGGAATGAAACCTTGCAATTGTGGTATGAACAAGGTTTGCCTCGGGATGTGAACACACCGGATAAACTATCCGAATATTTCGGTTTGGATCGTGGATTTGAGAGGAATGCCATTGGTTGGTATGATGATGTCCCCAGTGGATTCATAAAGGATTTCTATCCGGTTTTCGAAAAAAAGGTCGTTGAGGAGACAGAAACAACCATCACCTACGAGTCGGAACTGGGTATCACTATAGAACGTAAAGATTGCAACTCTATCCCACAGCATATCAAACATATCGTTGAAACAATGGAAGATTTTGAAACCAAAGTACTTTCGCATATGAACGCAAGAGATCCTGGGCGTTTACAGTCAGGATTTTTCGATTTGATTCGGATCTCAAAGGCAAGAAACGAACCAATTGGAATGACTTTAAACGGTTTTTTTGCGTGGCCGCGCATTCTTCTTGGTATCGAAAACCAATCGATGTTCTACTTTGATAAGCCGGAGTTAATCCATGCAATTAATAAAAACCAGATGCAATTCCTAATGGACTACATTGATGTTGCACTTGAGTATACAGACATCGATTTTGCATGGTTTTTTGAAGATATGGCGTATAACAGCGGTAGCTTTATTTCACCGGACATGTTTGATGAATTCATGACCCCATATTATCTAAAACTCAATACTTATATGAAAGAAAGAGGTATAAAAAAGATTTTGGTTGATTCGGACGGAGATGTTACCTGTCTATGCCAAAAGTTTCAAGAAGTTGGAATTGACGGAATCTTTCCGCTTGAAGTCAATGCGGGGTCTACTCCGGAAAAAATGAGAGCGCTTTATCCGAAGATGGCGTTCATGGGAGGGATTCGGAAGTCTGCATTGGCAGAGGGTAAAGAGGCAATTGACATTGAACTGAGTAAGCTTCCTCCTATTGTGAAAAAAGGCGGATATATCCCAACTTTAGACCATTTCGTTCCGCCGGAGGTCACGTTGGAGAACTATCGATATTATGTGGAGCAGAAAAGGGAAATTCTAGCCAGTTGTATTGAATAATAAAATACACCGCAAAGAAGACCAGCCGCCCGCCAATCTATCCGTTCCGTATTTCCGCGAAGAACGCTAAAACCGTCTATATTATTTCCGAAAACTTTATTAGAATTGTTGAATTCGTGATTGAACGATTTGTTTGATTGTATGTTATATTGTTCGATGGTAAAAGGAAGGGCTGCATTTGAATGAGTAGGAAAAACGCAAAATCAATTGTTTCCGTAGTAGAAGCCTATGGTATGTATCTTATTACGGGGATTTCCTGCACTTGCGTTGGCGCCGTTATGATGATGCTCACAGATCACTTCGGCAAATCCGTGGCACAAATAGCGGCCCTTACCTCAGCCTTTGCTTTTGGTCGCGTAATCATGGTTTTCTTTTGCGGAATCATTACTGAAAAATTTGGACCAAAGCTGGCTTTTGCGATCGGATTGGCCGCTACGACAGTAAACCTTCTTCTCATGCCGATCAACACGAATTACTGGATCGCCATGGTGCTCATGGCGCTGGCCGGAGTAGGTATGGGCTTTCAGGATAGTGGATGCCCGGTTGTTTTGTCCGGGGAGTTTCCCGTTCGATACAGCAGCGCGATGAGTGCGGGACAGGCTTTTTTTGGTGCGGGCTGCTTCCTTCCTCCTCTGGCTATGTCTGTGTTGCTATCACAGGGGCTTAGCTGGAAACTGATGTATTATACGTTTGGGAGCCTGGCTCTGGTTCTGCTTATCGGCGTTTTCTTTATGGCAAACAATTATCATACTACGGAAGAGGCAAGGCAAAAAAAGACCGGTATCCTTTCGGTGTTTATCGGAAAAGGCAAATTTGCATTCTGGCTTTTTTTCGGAGTTTTCTTTTATGTTGCTACTCAAAACGTCGTGCACACCTATACGAATGCGTTTTTGATTCATTTCGGAGTCGCCGATACGGTTGCGGTAAATGTGCTCACCATGTATAGCGTAGGCGCTATGGTGGGCAGTATTTTGTTCATTCCGATACTGCGCCGGACATCGCCGCAAAAGGTAATGTGTATAAACAGCATCGCAACGCTTGTATCTTTTAGCATCGCGATGCTTTTCCCGGGGGCCGCAGCTTTTTTCATATGTTTCACGGTGGCCGGTCTGTTCAGCGGCGTATTGTTCTCTGTTTTTATTACCATTGCCACCCAAGATGCAGGGCAGCACAAGGCTATCATGGCGAGCCTTGTGGGACTGGTCGGGGGCGCAACAGAGATTGTTACGCCTTTGCTGACAGGCCAAATCATAAACGCCACTTCCGTTGCAGGAGCGTTTTGGTATAACGAGTTTGTCATGGTTTTAACTGTGATCAGTGCTTTCGCTTTATATACGATTTATAAGAGAAAATCAGAACTTCTGACACCGAGCGATAGCGCAAAAGGATAGTCATAATTAGGGGTTGACGCAAATTCCATATTATGGTATTTTATTTCCAGCAAGAAAAGTCTACACTTTGTCGGTTGATGGTTTTGACAAAGTACGCGAGTATGATATTCTGAATTGAAGATAGAACTAAGCCAAACAGGGAACGGAAAGGAGGAAGGCATGGCAACAGAAAGTATTGGGCAAATGGTCTACTTAACCAATGAGATAGCCGATCGGATTATTGAGGCACAAGCGCGTGTCGATGCCAATCCGCCGGTTCCGCGAACCAGAGAAATCAAATGGGGCGATCCTGATGAGATTATGGCAGCATTGCGGCGGGAATATGGCATTGAAAAGTGATTTGATTCTGTCTCCGCTCCAAGAGGAAATGAACCATGATGATGCAGAACTCCTTGAGCGAAAGATCAGGGAGTTTTCCTGTAAGAAAGATACTGACGTCGAATCATTTATAAAAGAAAAATCCATGATATATGAGCGAAGTGGGTTGAGTCGTACCTATTTGTATTTTGCATACAATCAGAATAGATTTGATATTGTGGCATATTTTTCTGTTGCCATCACGGCTACAAGTTTCGAAGGCATATCTAAAAGCCGAAAGGCCAAAGTCCTAGGCGGAAAGCCCGGCCGCGAAACAAAGGATCATTTTGGAGGTCTGCTTGTCGCACAATTGGGCCGAAACGATTCTTTTAGCTCTTTGGATATCAGCGGAACCGAGATGATTGCAGATGCTGAGAAAATAATTGAAAAAGGTCGGTATTACCTCGGCGGAAAGATTGTTTATCTCGACTGTCGAGAATCTTTGATTCATTTTTATCAAGATAATGGATATTCGCTTTTGAAGAATGAGGTTTATCCCAGCGGATATTATAAAATGTTCAAGACACTACCCCGAATCTAAACAAGCTCGCATATCACCAGCTCTCTTACGAAACGGTAGGGGAGCGTTTTCTCGTGCAGATGAAATCCACAAAATAATATTGGTATTGACATGTCATGATAATAGGTGTAATAGTATAGAAAATAATCCAAATAGATAATAATCTTTATGATTATGAAGGGAAGAGATATAAAATACATCATGATGTTATCCTGTTCGAAGGAGCCACTGATTTTTGTGAGAGAAGGGAAAAAATGAGACCACTCGTAGAGATGAAGGGAATTACAAAAGAATTCACATCGGTAGTTGCGAACGATGGCGTAGATTTTGAATTGTTTTCTGGAGAAGTTCATTCACTCGTTGGTGAAAATGGGGCGGGAAAGACCACGCTGATGCGTATCCTTTACGGCCAATACGAACCCGACGAAGGAGAAATTCTGATCGACGGAAATGAAGTTCGCTACAACATCCACGGCGCGATAAAACATGGTATTGCCATGGTGCACCAAAACTTCATGCAAGTCGAAGAACTGAGTATTCTGGAAAACGTCATACTAGCCAATATGGATACCCGAGCCGGATTTATTCTTCGGAAAAAAGCGGAAACCCGTGTCAACGAGCTTCTTGTTCGCTTTGGTGTGAATGCCAAGCCGGAAACGATCGTCGCTCATCTGAGTGTTGGTGAACGGCAGTGGATCGAAATCATCAAAGCGGTCTATGTAGGAGCGCGCATCCTTATTCTCGATGAGCCTACAGCCGTGCTGACGCCGCAAGAGACGGATAAATTGTTTGCTATCATCGCTGAGTTGAAAAAAGATGGCACCTCTATTGTTTTCATTTCTCATAAGCTGAGAGAAGTCGTGGCGATCAGTGATCGTGTGAGTGTCATGCGAAAAGGTAAGATGACAGGAACTTTTGACTCGGGTAATTTCACCGAAACAGACATCGCGTGTGCGATGATCGGAAAACAAAAAGTGCAACTAATCCAAAACAATTCTGATTTCAGTATCGGTGAAGAAGCGGTCTGCGAAGCAAGCGGGTTGTGGTATTTCGACGACGAAGCATTGCCAGTCGTTAGAGATTTCTCTTTCTCGATTCACAAAGGAGAGATATTGGGCATTGGAGGCGTGGAAGGCAATGGACAATCAGAACTTGTGGATCTGCTTTTCGGCATGAAAAAACCGTCCGGCGGTTCAATTCGTTTTATGGGCACTGATATCACCGATGCGAGCATAAGCGAATGTCGGAATGCCGGAATTGGAATCATCCCGGATGACCGCATTCGTGTTGGGCTTTCCATACCATCTACTTTGGATGAGAATCTCATTTGTGGCATCGAGGAAAACGGCAAGTTCAATCACAATGGGCTCTTGCGTTTAAATTCGATTCGGGAATATGCAAATGAACTCGTGGACACATTTGATATTCGCGGAGTGGCAGAAGATCATCAAATCGCAGGTATGTCTGGCGGCAATCTGCAAAAGATCATACTCGCACGAGAAATCAGCCGTGGACCGAAATTACTGATCGCCGCTCAGCCAACGCGCGGGCTCGATATTGGGGCAATCAATTTTGTACGCGAGCAGCTCTTGCACCAAAAAGAAATGGGTACAGCGATCTTATTGATCACGGCGGATCTTGAAGAATTGTTAAGTCTATCTGATCGCATTCTCATTATGTATGAAGGCGGGTGTACCGGTGAGGTTTCGGATGTAGCCAGTGCGACAGAAGGATCTCTTGGCTTGTTAATGGGCGGAATCAAAATCAGCGAGGTTGGACAAGGCGCATGAACCAGATGATAGAAAAAGTCCGGCATATCAGAAGGATACAGTATTTAAATTCCTTCAATCCAATTTTTGCAGTTCTGATTGCGTTTCTCGTTTCAGGACTGATGGTGTTGCTTTCGGGTGGAAGTCCTATTGAGGCGTACATTGCAATTGCGCGAGGTGCTTTTGGTAGCATGTCTTCGATCATGTCTACCATACGCTTTACGCTACCGCTTTTGCTGTTGGCGATTGCCTTTACCATGTGCAATAAGTGCGGCTATTTCAATATCGGGCAAGAAGGGCAAATGTACGCCTCAGCGCTGACGATCACATGGGTACAGATATCATTCGGCAATAGTCTTCCTGTCCCTATCTTGTTTTTACTGATGCTGGTGTGCGGGGCGGTCGTTGGCGGATTAGTCTCCTTACTTCCGGCATACCTCAAACTCAAGTTCGGCGTGAATGAGATCGTCATGGGGATTTTGCTGAACTATACGATTTTGAGACTGAGCGACTTTTTGCTCCAAAATACTGCATTAGGGAAACCTCACGCAAATACTTCCATGTCTGTTTTCTATATTCCAAGCATTCCTACACCTGTTTTAGCCGTGATAGCTTGCCTGATTGTCATCGTGTATGCGTTTATTGAAAAGAAGACGATACCTGGATATCGCCTTCGCATGGTAGGCAGCAATCCAATATTTGCACAATTCTCCGGTTTGAATAAAACGAAAATTGTGTTAGTCGTGGCAATGCTGAGCGGTGTGCTGGCCAGCCTTACTTCTACAGGAGAACTTGTAGGGATCTATAAATGTTTCTACTACAACTATGCGGACGGGTTGGGATTTTCCGCTATGACAGCAGCGCTGATTGGCAAACAGAGTGTAGTCGGAATGCTATTTGGCGCGCTCCTGCTTGGGGCTTTACAAAGCGGTGCGATAGGTCTTTCTGTAAGTGCCAGCGCTTCACCGGAAATCGTGATCTTGGTGCGTGGATTTGTCATGCTGTTTGGCACGATCAGCGTTCTGCAATACTTCATGCATGAGCGTCGGAAGACAAAGGAGATTTCGTAATGCAAGAAACTATTATCAATACCGTCCATCTCGCACTGCGTCTGACGATCCCGTTTTTGCTTATTTCCTTGGGCGGGTTGTTTTGCCTGAAAACAGGCGTATTCAATTTGGCGCTGGATGGATTTGCACTTTTCGGATGTTTCACATCTGTTGCGGGAACATACTACACAGGTAGTGTGCTAGGAGGGGTTTTATTCGCCGGTATTACGACCAGTTTACTTGCTCTGATTTTTGCGGTGTTTGTTCTTGAGTTGAAAGTAGACGCTATCGTTTGTTCACTTGCGATGATACTGATTTGTACAGGTATTACGAGGTATCTTCTCTCAGCGGTGCTCAAATCAAACGGACGTTTTGTTTTAGAATCAAGTCTTGCCCTTAAACCGATCGATATTCCGTTTCTTGAAAATATACCAATCGTAGGACAAGCTCTAAATAATCTTACGCCGTTGGCTTATATCGCATTTCTGCTTGTACCTGTGATTCACATCATTCTTTATAAGACAAAGTTTGGCTTCCAAATGCGTGTAGTTGGTTTGAACGAGCAAGCGGCTGAGGCAACAGGTGTGAATATAAAACGGGTCCGTTATATCGGGCTGATCATCGGAGGTTTTATCTGTGGTCTTGCTGGAGCGCAGCTGGCACTTTCGATTAACATGTTCAATGTAGGCATGTCAGATGGGAGAGGGTTTACAGCCTTTGTCATACTGGTAATGGCTGACTCGCGTCCGGTTCCGGCATTACTTGCCAGTTTAATGTTTGGCGGTTCGGAGGCGGCGATACTAAAGCTTTCAGGTTACGGGATCAATGCACAGATATTAGCAATCATTCCGTACTTATTAGCTTTCGCTGTCGCGATACTACCGCTTGCCTCAAAACATATGGCGATCCAAATCAAGCGCCACTTTGCGGCCCGCACATATATTGCCCCGATTGAAAAATTACCGGGCGATGAATAAAGTCTTCCTGGCTCGCCTCCGACGTATGCTTATGACAGACGGCGAAGTAAGTACAGTTAGTATGCAGTTTACAAAAGGGAAAGAACATCCCAAACAGTTTCGGTGTTATTCGATAGGAGGTATATAGTTTTGTACAGTGATATAACTAAGTATTTTGAAATTTCGCCTCGTGTGAAAGAAGGTTTGGTCAATAGTGAGCCGGTTGTGGCGTTGGAAAGTTCGATCATTTCCCATGGTATGCCGTACCCTACAAACCTTGAAGTAGCTAAAATGGCGGAAGAGGTTGTTACTGAAAACGGAGCTATTCCAGCCACGATCGGTGTTTGGAAAGGGAAGATCGTTGTTGGTATGGACGAGCAACAACGGTATGAGATCAGTAATAAACCTGGTGATGAAACAACTGTCGCCATGAAGGCTTCCGTGAAAGGTATTCCTTTTGCGGTTATTCAAAAGCGGAACGCAGGGTTCACCATCGCAGCTATCCTTCGCGCAGCGTCAATTGCGGGAATTCGAATCATGGCAACGGGCGGAATTGGTGGCGTAAGCCGTGGCGGAGAGTTCACGATGGATGTATCCGCTGACCTGGAAGAACTCGGTCATACGAGCGTTGGCGTTGTCGCCGCAGGTTGCAAGTCCATTTTGGATATTGGACGTACGAAAGAAGTTTTGGAAACGAAAGATGTCCCAGTGATTGGTCTGGGTTGTGACAGCTTCCCTGCATTCTTTACGCCCTCAAGCCAGTATCGCATAGATTATCGTATTGACAGTTATGATGAAGCCGCTGAATTTTTACGGACGAAATGGGAGCTTGGTTTCCAGGGCGCGGCGATTCTGTGCAATCCCGTTCCGGCGCAGTACGCTATGGATCAAGAAATCATTGACGAAGCAATTCGGAAGGCAACCGAAATGGCAAAAGAGAATGCTGTCGGCGGAGAACACAATACGCCGTTCTTGTTAGATAGGGTTAGTGAACTAACAGGTGGTGCAAGTCTTCGCACGAATATTGAAGTTATTCGCAACAATGCGAAGACCGCCGCGTTAATAGCGAAGAGCTATTGGAATCATCGTTAATATTGCTTAATTCTGTCTTGATAAGACACTCAGTTCGTGTAACAGAAAGGGATTTTATAGAGGTAAATGAATGAGCAGAAAACCTCAAGATTTGGATGAAATGAGAAGCATTTCAAAAATGATGTACTTGGGAGGACGCGTTGCGATGGTAACCGGTGCAGCGGGGGGCATTGGCCGCGCGACCAGCAATGCGCTGGCGCAACTCGGGGCAGAAGTGGCGTTGGTAGATATTCCAGCGAAAGAGACGGAGTTGGCAGCACTTGCTGAAAAAATACATGACAAATGGGGCGTGTCGTGCTGTTATTTCACTGGTGATATTTCAAGCGAAAGCTCGGTAGAGAATATTTTCAACCAAGCGTATGAGAAGCTTGGCCCAGTTACCATACTCCACAATAACGCCGGAATCGGTATTTGGCCTGATGACTCTTCTTTACCAACGGAGAGCTGGCAAAAGATGGTCGATGTGAACTTGACCGGGTCGTTCTTTATGGCACGCTGTTGTGCGGTACGGATGAAAGAAGCCGGTTTGAAAGGATCTATCATCACTACGGCATCCATGTCTTCCCATATTATTAATGCAGGACCCGGATATTCTGCCACCAAGGCCGGCGTACGTCATATGAGCGCTTCCTTTGGGATTGAATTTGCGAAAGATAATATTCGTTTTAACACAGTTTCGTATGGATATATTTTATCTGGCATGCACAAAGTTGCCGGCGGTGAAGAAGAACTTGAAGAACTATATCAAATATTTGAAAGAAATACGCCTATGGGTCGTATGGGAAGTTTGGAAGATGTTGTTGGTGCGGTTGTATATTTAGCGAGCGATCTTTCTGCATTTCAGACTGCAAGCGATATTCTCGTTGACGGCGGGTTCTCGATCGGGCGTTTGTAGCGTTGTTTTGTGACATCTATTTAAACGTATTGAGAAAGGAAGTAAAAAGTGAAAGCATGTGTATACGCGAGTCCGGGCAAGGTAGAACTACGCAATATTCCGGAGGAACCGATCGAAAGGGGTAAAATTCGAATCAAGGTGGCGTATTGTGCCATTTGCGCTACGGATGCACACGTTGTAAAACGCGGGCTTTGGGACGCACCGCTGGGCATCGTTTTGGGCCATGAAGTTAGCGGTATTGTTGTTGAGATGGGACCCGATGCTGGAGGCAGCGGTTTGAAAATCGGAGATCGAGTGATCGGAAGCCCGCTCAGGAATTGCGGATTGTGTGAGCAGTGTCGCCGCGGGCGTCCGCAGTATTGCAATGCGTATAGTGATATGGTATTTGGAGGCATGGCGGAATACAAAGTATATGACCAAAAAAATCTTTACAAAATCCCTGATTACCTTGCGCTTAGAGACGCGTCCCTGATCGAGCCGCTTACCTGTGTTATGCGCGCAATGGATCTTTCTAATATTCAGCAAGGGGATGCCGTCTGCCTGTCTGGCTGTGGCGGTATCGGACTATTGATGCTTCAAGCCATCAAGGCAAAAGGCGCGAGTCGAATCACTGTTATCGAGCCTGTTGCCGAGAAACACGAATTGGCACGTGAACTTGGGGCAGAGTTTGTCATAGACCCGAAAACGGAATCCGTAGCCGAACGTGCCTTCGAAATTACTAGCGGCTTGGGCTATGATGTTGTCATCGAAGCATCGGGCGCTCCCGTTGCCGCGCCTGTGTGCATTGATATCGCTGGAAAGTGCGGAACCGTCGTGTATTTCGCGGTTTATCCTACTGACTTTGAAATGCCGGTGAATCTGTACGATCTCTATTCAAAAGAACTTCGCATCCAGACTGTTTACACACATCCTTTGATTTATCCGCGCGCTGTTGATTTCGCATCCGAGATAAACCTGGATCGTGTGATCGGAATAGAATTCCCCTTAGAGGAGTGCGTAAAAGCTTTCGAAGCCTTTGATACAAAGAAATATCCAAAAGTAGTGCTCCGCTGTTCAGAAGATGAATTGCTTTGATGGCGAATTGCTAACAAAATAGGAGTAAAAAAATGAAGTATTCATTGTGTATAGAAACCGTATTTGAAGATATCCCGTTCTATGATCGTGTCGGACTTGCAAAGGACTTGGGACTGGATGCAATCGAATTCTACAACCCCGCCATGTATGACGGCAAGAAACTGAGCGGTGTCCTAGCAAATTACAATATGCCTGTTGCAATTTGTGGCTTGAACGATGGATGGACGGTTCGCCTAAACACTCCATTTGATAGTTTGCGAGAGAATATTGAGAAGACCATCCGTTTCGGAAAAGAAATCGGTTGTACCACGTTTACAGGGCATGTGTGTGAAGGTGAGCTCGACAGAGAAAAAGAAAAGTTGTTTTTGATTGAAAATCTGAAGCGCATTGCCGAGCTGTGTGAAAAAGATGGCGTAACGATTGCAATAGAGTTATTGAATTCCATTTATGACAATAAAGGTTATTTGTTGGATAACTCGAATATTGGGTTTGAGGTTATCAAGGCCGTGGGGTCTCCATCTGTTAAAATACTCTATGATTGTTATCACACTCAAATTATGGAAGGCAATCTCATCAATACAATGCGCAGTAATATTGAAAATATTGCACATTTTCATGGGGCTTCTGTGCCCAATCGGTGCGAACTGTTTGATGGGGAAATCAACTATCGAAGCTTTGTAGAGACTGCGGACAAGGCTGGATATGACCGATATTTTGGTTTGGAGTATTGGCCGACTTACGACAATACACAATCGCTGCAGGATGTGCTGAAAAACCTTAAAGGATGTTGAATATTTGAGATGTTAAAAAAATACGTTCTTGGAATGGATGGTGGTACAGGCGGCATGCGCGTCGGGGTCTATGATCTCGACGGAAACGAAGTCGCCTTTGCGTCAACCGAATACGAAACAGTGTATCCGCACCCCGGTTGGGCAGAGCAAAACCCAATGGATTGGTGGAAGGCAATGGGGGAAAGCACCCGGAAAGCTTTGGCGATAGCCGGTGTGCAGAAAGAAAATGTTGTTGCACTATCTTATGACGGAACGTGCGGCAGTACCTTGTTGTCCCTGAATGATGGAACCCCAATCGGGAATTCTCTTATCTGGATGGATGTGCGGGCCAGTGAAGAAGCTAGGTTTCTCAGTGAAACCAGGCATCCTGCGCTAAAATTCAATGGCTATGGCAATGTCTCACCGGAATATGTGCCGTGCAAGGCTTTGTGGCTCAAGAAACACAAGCATGCAGACTACGAAAAAGCGGAAAAGGTTTGCGAATATGCAGACTGGATCACATTCAAGCTCACCGGGCGATGGACAGCGAATCTCGCATGTATTGCATCGCGCTGGTACTACGATGCCCCAAATGGCGGCTATCCTAAGGACTTCTATCGTCAGATCGGACTTGAGGATGTCCTCGACAAATTTCCGCAGGATATCCACCATGTGGGTGACAATCTGGGCAAACTACAGCCTGCTGCCGCTGAACATCTTGGCCTTACGCCCGACACCATCGTTGGACAAGGCGGTGTGGATGCTTCTATCGGAATGATTGGTCTTGGCGTCATCAAACCCGGTATGGCGGCTCTCATTACAGGTTCTTCCCATCTGGTCATGGGACTTACGGATACTTATCATTATACAAAAGGCGGCGGATACTTTGGGCCATTTCCCGATGCGATAATCAAAGGATATGGAATCGTAGAAGGAGGCCAGACATCCTCAGGTTCTATCCTGAACTGGTTCAAGAAGTATTTCTGCAAAGATCTTGAAGAATTGCCCGGTGGCGCCTATGGTGTGCTGGGTGATGAGGCTGCAAAATTGTCGGTTGGATCAGAAGGGTTATTGGTATTGGACTGGTGGCAAGGCAACCGAACGCCTTACACCGACTCTGATGTGCGCGGCAATATCTATGGACTCTCACTTGGTCATACACGTGCGCACGTATTTCGCGCGATCATGGAAGGGGTTGCCTTTGGTACAGAGAATGTCCTCGCTAGTTTCCGAAAAGCCGGTTTCCCGGTAAATGAAGTCAATATGAGCGGTGGTACGACCAACTCGCAACTCTGGATGCAAATCCATGCGGATGTCAGCAATGTGATCGTTAATGTTCCCAAGAATCCGCAGGCGTCTGCACTGGGTGCGGCGATTTTGGCAGCCACAGCGGCTGGTTTGTATACACTGAATGAAGCAGTTGACCATATGGTGCATTATGACAAGCAGATTTTTCCCAATGCGGAAAACCATCTCAAATATCAAGAGATTTTTGCACAATATCAGGCTGCCTATGATAAGTTCGGGGATTGGATGAGAGAAACTACAGCGGTATTTACAAAAATTCGTTGATTCATCCTGCCCACAATATTGATATTATAGAGTGATGTGAAAATTGGTATGGCACAAGCACGGGAGACGAAAAGATGAGAGGTGTTGTTATGGCAAAACGAGAAGATGATTTGCCGCTTTACAAACAAGTAAAGACGTCTATTTTGGAACGGATTCAAAATAGTCAAATGACCCCGGGAGACGTATTACCGACAGAGGCGGAACTGGAAGAAGAGTACAGTGTCAGCAGGACGACGATACGTGCAGCAATCAGCGAACTGCAGTCTGAGGGCTATATTATCAAACAGCAAGGGCGCGGAACCTTTGTTGCGAACAACAGTTATGAAGACTGTACAGCCGTACTCCAGAGCTTTACCAAGGATGCACAAAACCGCGGGATCACGATGCGAACGATCCTGATTTCGCGTGATTTGATGGTTCCCCCGGACGATGTGCTGGAATATGCTGCGTCAAAGCCTGATATGTTTCTTCGTTTGCAGCGCCTCCGTTATATTGATGACGTTCCGACAATTCTTACAACCTCATATTTGCCACGCAATGTCTATGAGAAACTAGACTGGAAAAACGTCGATTTTTGTGAAAACTCTCTTTACAGCGAATTAGAAGCTGTCGGAATCGATATGGAGTCAGGGGAAGAACTCCTCGAGGTCGTCAATGCGGACATTTATGAAGCATCGTTATTGCAGGTTGACATAGGATATATTTTGGGAAAAACCCAACGAAATGTTTTTGATAAACAAGGATGCCTCGTGGAACATGGCTGCTCACTGACGCGCGGCGATCAATACAGGTTATATATCAAACTTAAAAAGCGTTAGTAGAAATGGGAGGACGATATGTTAGATCAAAAACGTATAGAAGAACTAATTGAAATTTCCATAGAAGAAGCAGAAAAGGCAATTGTGCGGGGCGATGATCCGTTTGGCGGTGTTATTACCGATAAAGAAGGGAACATTATCGTTCGGAATGGTAATCGGCAGAATACTGAACAGAATCCATCAGCCCATGCGGAGATCGTTTGTATCCGCGAGGCTTGCAAAAAGCTGCAAACAAATGATTTGTCCGGGTTCATATCATTTTGCAATGCGGAAAGTTGTCCCATGTGCGCCTCAGCAATGATGATGGCTGGCATTCGTGACTTCTATTTTGGCACGTTCATGGAGGACTGGTATACGCCGCACGTTCGGATGCAAACCGTAGCGGATTCTATGAGATCCGGTATCATTGTCCATGGTGGCATTCTTGAAGAAAAAACACGAGAAGTTGTGGACCGGGGCCGAGGCAACCTCTAGTTAGTCAAATAATAGCATAATACGTTTACAACAAAATAGGTTCTGCCTTATCAATATTTAAAGCATGAAATCATTTTTTGCCGTCAAAATTGCCTCTTTCACAGAATAAATAAATGTGTTGACAGATCATGATGTATAGAGTATATATAAGGTAATATTCGAAATAAGATAGTTATGTTTATTCATACTGTTCTAAAAATTAACGATATACATCATAATGTTTCGGATATAATAATGGCTCCACACTCCCGCGTCTGATAATTTGAAATTATGACGTCGAAGTTGTAGCAATAATAGTTTCAGTCAAAAATTAGGAGGGCATTTAAATGAAACACAAAAGTGAAAAGTTCGTACCCGTTATAGTGAGTCTTCTTCTCGTTTGTATGCTGTTTGCTGGGTGCGGTGCTGATAAAGCAGATTCGCCCTCGGGTTCGTCAACATCAGCGCCAGCATCCGGAGAGGCAACGTCCGGTGGTGATATTCTCAAGATTGCATTTGTAACGAATGATCCAATAGATAGCGCTCCATGGATGCGCGCTACAGTGGATGGATTGATTGCATATGACGAGGAACATCCTGAAGTAGAGATTATTTATGTCGAAGGAACCGGCACGCAAAATTTTGAGCAACAAATCCGCGCATGTGCGGAGACTGGAAATAAGCTGATTTTCACGATGTTTACCAATATGGCAGAGCCCACGGTCGCTGTCGCGAAAGATTTTCCTGATGTTTATTTCGCAATAACAGATGGCTACGTGGATGATGTTGAAAATTATAGTAATCTCACGGATTTTGGACAACAACGTGAGGAAGCCGCATATTTGGCCGGAGTAGCTGCAGCCGCAACGAGTGAAAACGGCATAGTAGGTTGTGTAAGCGGTGCTGATGAACCGGTAATGAATACGGCATTGGCGGGCTGGCAACAAGGACTCCGAAGCGTAAATCCCGATATAACAGATTATGTTATGTATGCAAATTCCTTCTCTGATCCGCAAAAGGGTAAAGAGCTTGGATTACAACTGGCCGAAAGGAATGTTGATGTAATTTTTACCCTGGCGGCAGGGTGTGATCCCGGAACTGCACAGGCGTGCGCCGAAACTGATACGTTAGCCATTACTGAGACTGCGCATTACCCAGACGTGTTTACTGAAAAACAGCTTGAATTGGGTTGTGATATGAGTTTTGTCTTACCAACATACATTATTGTCATCGAGTCCGTCCAGAATGGTGATTTTCAAGGCGGGCAGCGTGTAGGATATGGTC
>BNUG01000054.1 GCA_025997195.1 Clostridia bacterium
GCGCAAGAGGGGGATCCTATTTTATTGATTGGTCCCGAAACTTATACATATGCAAAGGACAGATCACGAATAAAGAAAATCCGCCGCCTTGCCGCATTTCGTGAATCCTCAAATCCTGAATATCCCGGCGAAAAATTGGCAAGTTTCGCCGATGTAATTGATGAACTGGATATTGTCCCGAAACGTTTTGCCATTGCCGGTTACAATCTGATTCCCTTTGTAACCTATACAGAACTAACTTCTGTTTTACAGAGGTTTGGGAATATTATCCCCGAGCGCGGTGATGAAATGGTGATGGAGCTGCGCAAGGTGAAAAGTAACAATGAGATATTATGCATGCGTTATGCCGGTCTGATTACCGCAAGAGCGTTTGACGATACGTTGGAGAAAATTGAGCCGGGTATGACGGAACTTCAGGTTAGAGGGTTAGCCTCTGCGGCGATTTTTGAAAACGGGGCGGAAAATGAGTCTTATCCGATATGGGTACTCGCCGGGAAGGGTAGCAATCAGGCGATTTCTCGTGCCCGTCAAAAGATTATTGAGAAGAATGACGCCGTTATGCTGCAGATTGGCGCCAGATATGAAGGTTATGCATCCACGATTGGCCGCCCTGTTTTTTTTGGGAAAAATAATGAAAAACTCATGGATGCTGTTCGGGTTGCCTATGAGGCGTACGACGCCGTCTGCGCACAATTATATGCGGGGAACAACGCCTGCAATGTGGCCGGAGTATATTATGACGTTATGGAAAAGCGAGGATACCGCGACTGGCTATTGTATGGTCCTTGTCATGCGACAGGAATGATGGAGGGGGAACCGCCATGGATTGAGGCGGATTCCAATTATACGCTGAAGGAAAACATGACATATTGTATTGATATTTTTATGGGGAATCATGCGACAGAACAAGGTTTCAGGATTGAAGATAGTGTTCGCGTCGGTAAAACTTGTGTGGATAACATGACAAATTATCGGAAAGAAATTTTCATAAAGTGAAAGTACAAAAAGGAAACGACCTCGATATGCAATATTTACAACATATATAGCATTATTGGGATTGAGTGTGCAATCGTGTTAAGTATAATGAAAAATAGATATAAAGTATCTGAATTTTCACGGAGAACATGAGAACGGAGGTAAAGTCAATGCGTAAAATGAAAACAATGATTGCACTTTTATTGGTCCTGCTGCTTTTCTCTTCCTGCGCGGCAACGCAGGGGAGTTCGTCAGGCGGCAGTACGTCAACCCCTGCGCCAACGACATCGGACGCCCCCGCAACCGACGCCCCCGCAACCGTTTCATGGTTGGTGAATGAAACGGCAAATTTGAGTCGTGAACAGTATGAAGCAGTAGTGAATGCATTTGAAACGGATCATCCGGAGATTCAGATAGATTTACAGCTTGTAACTGATTTGGATACGACGAACGCTTATATGACCATGATCGCAGGTGATACTTTGCCCGATGTGATTCATAGTGCTCGTTACATTGCAGAGATTGATGGTGTATTGGCGGACGTACCCGAATGGGTAAGTGAAAAGTTTAAGCCCGACTTTTTGTTTCAACGCAGCGATGGCACAATTAATACTGTTCCGGTGTGTTCGCAAGGCGTCTGGGGTGTTGTTTATCACAAAAATATTTTTAAAGAGGCAGGTATTGATAAAACTCCGGCTACATGGGAAGAGTTTCGTGCGGTTTGCGATACATTGATCGGAAAAGGGAAAGCGCCAATCATGGGTTGGGGCACCACGGATGAAACCTTTTTTAGCATGATGTGGATCGCACCAACACTATGTAATGACCTGCATGCTGCATATCCGGATTTCAGCAAACAAATACTGTCCGGTGAATTGTCATGGACGGATCCTGTAATCGCAAATAATCTAAAGACATTTCAGTCACTGAGTACGAACGGTTATTTTTACGGAGGCTCTAATTCTCTGGACTATGGCAATGCGGTCGCGGAATTCCAGGCAGGCGGTGCGGCCATGATGATTGACGGCGTATGGTCACTGGCCGGTTTGGATCCGGAAGAATACGGTGTGTTTATACTTCCGGATGAGTCCGGAAGCAACAGCAGCACGATGACTACGGCATATTGGGGCGTAAACGAAAAGGCAAAAAACAAAGATGCAGCATGGACCTTTGTTGATTGGGTATTGTGCGGGGATGGATTGAAAATATATACAGACCAAATTTTATCCAAGGATTCACAGATCTCTTGTGCAAAAGATGCGGTACCTTATGATATGGATCCGTTGGTAAAAGATTTCTATGACACTCTTGATACACGTGACATCTATGTGAATCAGTTTGAGCTTTCCGGGGATGACGCCCTGCCCAGTGGTTTTTCTGAGTATTTTTATACGGCATTGGCTAGAATCTTTTTCGAAGGCGTTGATGTGGATAGTGCTTTGACAGATGTGGAATCTGAATTCAAAATTCTTTTAGAAGAACAAAAGTAAATATTTCCTAAACATTGAATCGTAAAGTAGGGAATCGTATTTGAGTACAACTTTAAGGAACAAAGTTGTACTCAAATATAAAGAGGAGTGAATGCATATGCGGAGCGCCAGGATGAAGAAAAAAGGCCGCAGAAGAGGCTATTTGAATCCCTCTTTTGCATTTGCAATGCCGGGGACACTTGTTTACTCTTTGCTGCTTATGCTCCCTATTTTATTTGCATTTGCATCCAGCTTCACAAACTGGAATGGGCTAACGATTAATCTTGAGAACCTAAGGTTTATCGGAATTGATAACTATTCCCGTATGATGGAAGATACTGCGCTGAAAACTGCGGTCGGTGTTACGCTTTTCATCACAGTAGTGGTGGTTCTCGCCGTGAATATTTTGGGTCTCGGTTTGGCGGTGATACTCAAAAATTCCGGAAGGATGACCAATATAATACGAACTGTTTTTTTTCTGCCGTATATTCTGAGTTCTATTGCCGTTTCTTTCATTTGGATGGCAATTATATCTTATACGGGGATTATAAATAGTTTTTTGATTTCAATCGGACTCGATGATTTTATTATCAATTTTTCCGCTACGAAATGGAGTTCTATTTTTTGGATCTGCGTAGTTGAAATCTGGCGGTCAATTGGTTTTTATATGACCATTTATCTTGCGGCGCTTCAAGGGGTTCCTCAGGAACTTTATGAAGCTTGTGTTATGGATGGCAGCGGAAAGTGGAGTCGTTTTATACATATAACGCTTCCCATGATTGTACCGCAGATTACGGTAGCATTTCTCTTGTCTGTCATTAATGAACTACGGATCTATGACGTCATTTTTGTATTGACCGGCGGCGGTCCCGGTACCTCAACGCAGTCGATTACCTATAATATTTTGACGCAGAGTTTTGTGAATTGGCGTTCCGGGTATGCCAGCGCAATGGCCGTTGCACTTTGTGTCGTAATCACGATTATTGCCGCTGTTTCGATGAAAATATCAAAAAAACTTGAGGTAGATGTATGAATAAAGTCAAGCGTCACAGAACAAAACACAATTTTGCAGGAGCAGAGAAAAACAGCCTTATTGTACAATTGTTATTGATTCTGGTAGTGATCATCGTGTCCATACCAATATATATCGTAATTATCAATCTATTCAAAACAACGGATGTGATTCGAACCAGCCCTTTGAGTTTTCCGACTGTTTTCTCTCTGGATAGTCTGATTTATGTTATTACCGATCCCTATAAAAATATATGGGAATTATATCTGAATTCAGCATTGGTAACGTTTGGAGGCACGATCCTTTCCGTTTTGCTTTCTTCTATGGTTGCATATTTTATTGCACGGTCAAATAACAGACTTTCTAATTTCATGAGAACATATTTTATGCTGGGATTAATGATTCCCTATATTTTGGTATATGTACCGCTCGCATTGTTGCTGAGGTTCGTTGGTCTTATGAATGGCGGTATCCCTGTCCTGATTTTTATATACACATCCAATACGATCTCGTTTGGCGTATTTATCTTTACGGGCTTCATCCGCAGCCTGCCAAGAGACATGGAAGAGTCTGCATCGCTGGACGGTGCCAATATCTATCAGACATTTTGGAGAATCATATTCCCGCTGTTAAAGCCGGCAACCGCTACTGTAGCGATTTTTGTAGGTGTTGCCATGTGGAATGATTTCCTTACGCCAATGCTTCTTGGTGGAAATATTCAAACAATTACTACCGGAATTTATAATGCGATCGGAGCTCACGCAACAGACTGGGCGCGGGTATTTGCGTATGTTTTTATGGCAAGTCTTCCGCTTGTTATCGCCTTCCTTACACTGCAAAAACAATTTATCAGCGGACTGACTTCCGGATCCATCAAGGGTTAAAGTATGTCTTGGATATTATGAAGAAAGTGTTGGAATACAATTTATGGAGGGATTATAGGAATCATGGCGAAAGTAACATTGCATAATATTATGAAGGTATATCCGGCTGTCGATCGTGGCGAAAAACCGGCAGGAAAGAAGAATAGAAGTGAAGATTTTGTCGCCGTCAGGGATTTTAATTTAGAGGTTTCAGACAATGAGTTTATTGTTTTCGTCGGTCCGTCCGGGTGCGGAAAATCCACCACCTTAAGAATGATTGCCGGTCTTGAAGAGATCACGGAAGGTGAATTCTATATTGACGACGAGTTGGTAAACGATGTGGCGCCAAAGGATCGTAACATCGCAATGGTTTTTCAAAATTATGCATTATATCCTCATATGACCGTTTATAATAATATGGCTTTTTCGCTGAAGCTTCGCAAAGAGAAAAAAGAAGTAATTGATCAAAAAGTTCGTAGTTCGGCAGAGTTGTTGGATATTACGGAATTACTCCATCGGAAACCTAAGACGCTATCCGGAGGACAGAGACAGCGTGTTGCCATTGGACGCGCGATCGTTCGTGATCCCAAAGTTTTTCTTATGGATGAACCCCTTTCAAATCTGGATACAAAACTCCGCAATCAGATGCGTGCAGAAATCATCAAGCTTCGTGAGCGTATTCAAACTACTTTTATTTATGTCACACATGATCAGATTGAAGCGATGACGCTCGGTGATCGTATTGTGGTAATGAACAATGGCCAGATCCAACAAATAGGAACGCCACAAGAAGTATTTGACGATCCATCCAATCTGTTTGTCGCAGGTTTTATCGGTACTCCGCAAATGAACTTTTTCAACGACGAAAAGCTTTTATTGAATGAGGGGAAATATTATATTACACTTTTCGATCAAAATATAGAATTGCCTCAAAGAAAGCAGGAAATCTTGAAGGCACGAAATCAGGAGGAAACAGATGTTGTGGTTGGCATAAGGCCGCCTCATATTACAATCTCTGATAATGGTACCCTTGCAGAATTGGATATTATCGAGATGATGGGGAGTGAACTTCACCTGCACCTGAATGTTGACGGGAAAGATATTATTGTTGTCACTCCCACTACTGCGACAGATCTTAGTACATTACACAAGCACCAACAAGTGAAATTTTCCTTTCATCCGGAATTGATACATATTTTCGATAAAGAAATTAAAACCAATCTTTTCAGTCTATAGGTGGTGAGTGAAGGATAATCGGAACAATGAACAAAATCATTTTCGGGCAGATCGGGAAATTGAAAAAGGATAAGATCGCCGAATACACGGCGCTTCATGCAAATCCGTGGGAGGGTGTGCTTGAGACCATGAAGCGATGTAACCTTCAAAACTACTCGATTTTTCTCCAGGAAGATTTCGTCTTTGCTTATTTCGAATATGTGGGTGACGACTATACAACAGATATGAGAAAAATGGCGCAGGATGCAATTACACAGGAGTGGTGGGCACATACGAAGCCCTGTTTCATAAAGAATGCGTTTTCTGAGGGAGGTGAATTTTATAAAGATATGCAGTCCATCTTCTATCTTGCGTAGGCGCCGTGGTTATTTACAACAAATTTTAAGGAGGAACGAACGATGTCAGACAGAATATGCATTCCGGATCATGAATACAAAGAGAGGGTACAGAAAGCTGCCGCGCTCCTGCGCCGTGAGAACCTGGACGCCCTGATCGTGAACTCAGGGGAAGCCGACTATGCGAATGTGCGTTATTTTTCCGGGTTCTGGCCGATTTTCGAACGTGCCGGCGTAGCGATCTCTGCAGGAGGGGACGCCGCGCTTATGGTTGGCCCCGAGTCTCATAAATTTGGAGCGGATCGCAACAAACTGGATAAGCTGTATGTTCTCAAAGCTTATCGGGAAGGCGCGGATCCCTCTTATCCGGAGCTGCATGCGGATACCTATCAGGATGTTTTTAAGGGTATCGGCGTGACCGGAAAAAAACTGCGGATCGGAGTAGCTTCCTTCCTGGATACGTCTGTTACGATTTATACTGCCATAAAGGATGCATTTCCGGAGGCGGAAATCGTGGATGCTTCCTCTATCATGGTAGAACTTCGGTCCATTAAATCGGAAAGTGAGATTGCTTGTCTGCGGGAAGGCTACCGCATTGCCGAATTGGCCACTCGTCAGGTAATCAAAGAGATACAGCCTGGATTTACCGAATTGCAGATGGTGGGTGTTGCCCAGCGTGTGATCTATGAAAACGGTGCCGAATATGAAGGACTGCCGCTGTATGTATTCTCCGAAATCTCTACCCGTCACGCCATCTCTCGTCCGTCTTACCATGTGTTTCAGAAAGGGGACATTGTTCAGCTCAATCTTTCCGCAAAAATAGACGGATATTCGGCGGCGGTCGGATACCCGATCACTCTCGGGAAACTGGAAGGTTTCAGGAGGGAGATCGTCCTGTTTGCACGTGAAGCGCATACCTGGACGCAGGAACAAGTGAAAGCCGGTGTGCCTGCAAGTCAAATCGCTTTGGATTTCTATAAATACTATGTCGATAACGGGTACAAAGATAATTTTGTATACGGACCGCTTCACGGGACCGGCTTGATTGAAGTGGAGGCGCCGTGGTGCGAGACGAGTTCCGATTATTTGCTTCAGCCGAATATGTGTTATCAGGTCGACACCTTTATTTCCACGGAAAAGTTTGGCGTGCGCTGGGAGAAGGGTATTGCTGTCACGGAAACAGGTTGTGATGTGCTCTCTCCGGAGATACCCGAGGAGGCGATCGAGCTTGACTTTTAGGAGTTTCTGAGAGCAGGAATGGTGTAACGATGCAATTAATCGACATGTTTTTTGATGAGATCGAGGATGCGGCGAATCGCCGCGTCCCTTTCATCATTCCGATCGGTACCTTGGAATATCACGCTCGTCATGTATCCTGCGGTACGGATACGATGGTGATTACAGGATGTCTGCGCGAACTGGAGAAGCAAAAAGAAATCGTAGTCTGTCCGTCTATATGGTACGGCGTGGCAAGTTACGCAGTCTGTGAGCCGAAGCCGGGGCATTTTCAGGTGGATGAAGATACGTATGCTGATTATATCTATTGCATTTTAGAATCTATGATCCGTGCGGGAATCAAGAACATCTACCTGATTCCGCATCACCAGACCGAAGAAGCCGGTTTGATGCCCATGACGATCGCCTGCCACAAATCCGCAAAAAAGGTGATCATGGAATACATGGAAGAAACGCGCGGGAAAGGTTGGTGGGGCCATAACGACTATGCTGATTACTATGAGAATCTAGGCAGCGGCGACGACCCGTTTTCCTATATCAAAGTGATTCCGCTCATCGGGAAAGAAGCGCAGCACAAATGCGGCGGCTTCGATCATGCGGGGAAATGGGAGACTTCTCTCATGATGGGTACCTATCCTGAGAACGTGGATCTATCACGCTGTGGCCGAAACACAGAGTGGTTTGCCGCTTCGGCTGTGGAAGCCAGCGAGGAAATCGGCCGCCATATGATTGTTTGCACACTGGAATGGTTAGACTCTGAGATAAAGTGATACGCAGCGCTTTCTCTTCTGGGATTGGACCGGGATCGTACCGGGTTTTTAGCTGCGCTGTGGTTTTGTAAGGAAACTGCGGACGAAGGCGGCCAGGCGTTCGGTGTTTCCCATATCGGGGCAGGAGAGCATGCGCTCGCGGAAGGTGCGCAGGCGTGTGAGGTCGTAGACGGCCGGGTCGAGAGCGCCGGCCAGAGCGGTGCCGTTCATAAAGACATAGGGCGCGACGGCTTCCCGGCGCAGGTCAAAGTTCAGGCCGCGCTCGGCCATGTATTGGTCGATATCGTAGACGTAGAAGTAGACCGGAACAGCGGCGGCGGCGGCTTCGACCGCGACGCCGGAATAGTCGGTGATCACGGCCGCTGCCGTGGTCAGCCATTCATCCGTACTGAACTCTTTGTCAAAGAGAAGGCCGTCCCGGTTTGTCCATTCCGCGGAGATTTCCTGCGGGTAGAGCGGGTGGAGTTTGACGACGAGGGTGAAGCGGCCGAAGTCGAAGTGCTTGAGCAGGCCATTGAGTTCGACAGGTCTGCCATCGCGGAAGGTGGGCGCATAGACGATCACGGGGCGGGGGAAGGCAGAGGACGCATCGCCTTGTCTTGCATGCAAGCGGGGATATTTTCCGAGGATTTTAGCGCGCGTGGACCGGGGCTCGTCGGTCAGGGTGACACAAGAGGAACCGTCTCCGCTGTGTTCGGCACAAAAGGAACCATCCCCGCTGTGTTGTTTTTGGCGCAGGGCGGAGAGGTAGTCGATGCGCGGCATACCGAGATAGACGAGTTGCTCGTCTGTCACGCCAAAGGCTTCCTTGAAAGCGGGGGCTACGGCGGGGGAAGGGCAGAGCAGATAATCGTAATTGCGGTGCATACCGAGGGCGTCTGCGAGTTCGGTGCTTTGGCCTGCGGGAGTATCTAACAGCTGACGGCTGAATTTCTTGATCGCGTCGGGCGCGTGCCACATTTGAAGGATCGTGACGCCCGGCTTGTGTTTCACCGCGCCGACGGAGACGGTATAGCCCTCGAGTACGACCACTTCGGAGGAGGCGATGTGATAGAGTTCGCGCAGCAGATGCCCCGCGAATTTCAGCGCTCCCGCGAAAGAACGGCGCATGCGTCCCGCGAGCACGACCACTTTGGGATTGCTGATACAGGACAGAGGGACAGGCCTTCTGTCCTGTCCGCAAGACAAGACAGAAGGCCTGTCCCTCTGTCCTGCGGATAGGGCGGCGGCGAGCATGCGAATGTCTCGGGAAGGTACGTCGTCTTGGCTGGAGAGGAGGGTAACCTTGCCTTTTATTCTGCGGGAAAAGGTACGGATGGGCGCGTAGGCGATATTGAGCGCGAGCAGGGCGCACCGGATCAGGAACATTTTCATGTTTCCTATTCTACACCATGAAAGCAACGATATGTTATACTTATTCCATATGAAAAAGGTCATTACTTACGGCACATTCGATATGTTTCATGTCGGCCATCAGCGGCTGCTCGAGCGGGCGAAGGCGCTGGGCGATTATTTGATCGTCGGCGTGACGAGCGACGGATTTGACAGGGAGCGCGGCAAACTCAACGTTCGGGACAACCTTGCGCAGCGCATTGACGCCGTCCGGCAGTCGGGCTTGGCGGATGAAATCATCGTAGAAGAATATCAGGGGCAGAAACTGAGCGATGTCGTCAAACACGGCGTGAGCGTTTTTGCGATCGGAAACGACTGGCGGGGCCAGTTTGATTATCTCGGGAAATACTGCGAGGTGATCTATCTCGAGCGGACGAAGGGCGTATCGAGCACGGGTCTGCGTAAGGCGAACGGCAGGATGCTGCGTGTCGGGATTCTGACGGATACAGCGGATGACGCAGATCTGGTGGGGGAAGCGAATTTTGTCAGCGGAATCGAAGTCACGGGCGTTTATGCGGAGGACGAGGCGGTACGGCACGCTTTTGTTGGTGGTGCTGAGACAGGTTATGATTTACAGAAAGCCTATCCGGACGCAAAGACGCTTTGCGAAGAAAACGATCTCGTCTTTGTACATAGGCGGCGCCGGGATCGCTACCTGGCCGCGAAGGCGGTGCTCGAAGCCGGCAAGCCTGTGATCGTGGACTTTCCTTTTAACAAGCCGGGGGAAGCGCGGGATTTGTTCGCGCTTTCCCGTGAGAAAGACCTGGCGCTCATCGAACGCGTGCCGCTTGCCTATCTGAACACCTTTCATCAACTCATCTGGATGCTGCACGGCGGCGCGGTCGGTCAGGTACTGTCCGTCGAATGTGCGCTGCCGGCATTGGGGAGTTTTCGGGATGCGGAGGCACTGGCGGCTTTTGCGGTAACTCGTATTCTCGGGACTGAGCAAGCGGAAGTGCGGCGGCTGGCGCTCCGGTCGCGGGCGCGCTGCGATCGGGTCATATTTTCTTATCCGGACGCGGCGGCGACTTGTACGATATCGGATAGCGCCTGGCTGACGCCCGGGATGACCATACTGGGGACGGACGGCAGAGTGGATATACCGGGTGCCTGGTGGAACATGAACTATTTCCGGCTGTACGAAGGCGAAAGCGCGGAACCCCGGCGGTATTCTTTCAATACGGAAGGCCCCGGTTTCCGCTATCTGCTGGCGGAGGCGGTGAAGGTGATTGCGGAAGGACGGGCGGAGTCCGGCGTGCTGACGCACGAAAAATCCCTGCATCTCATGGACGTACTCGCGCGCGGGGATTTGCTTTGAGGATTCTCCTGTGAAACTATTCACCTTGGGACCGGTTGAAATGTACCCATATACGCGGGAGTTGCTTTCGCGGCAGCTTCCGTATTTTCGTACGCCGGCCTTTTCCGAAGTGGTATTCGAGTGTTCCGAACGGCTCAAAAGACTCGCCGGGGCTCCGGAGGACGCGCACGTCTATCTGCTTACAGGCTCTGGTTCAGGCGCGATGGAAGCGGCCGCGGCAAACTGCTTCGGACTAAGAGATCATGCGCTTGTCGTCGATGGCGGCGGATTCGGGCACCGGTTTTGTGAGATTTGCGCCCACCACGGCATTGGATATGAATCGATCAAAATCGCCCTTGGGGAAGCACTGACGCAGGAGCACTTGGATCCATATTGTCATAAAAATTTTGACGCCGTTCTTGTCAATCATCACGAGACGAGTGTGGGCCGGCTGTATGATCTGGATCTGCTCTCCGCGTATTGCCGCGAAACCGGCGCTTATCTCATTGTCGATGCAATCTCGAGTTTCCTCGCCGATTCGATCAATTTTGAAGCGCAGGGCATTGACGCGCTCATCCTGAGTTCGCAGAAAGCGCTGGCGTTGCCGCCGGGCTTGTCTGTGCTCATCCTGTCCGGTCGCCTGTACCGCCGCATGATCGAACGGAATATTCGGTCGTTTTCGCTCTATTTCGATTTGCGCGACGCGGAATCCAATGCCGTGCGTGGACAGACGCCGTTTTCACCGGCGGTAGGAACGATTCTCGCGCTCCGGGAGCGTCTCGAACACCTTGAAGCCGAAGGCGGACAGGACGGGGCTGTGACGTCTGCGCAGATGCTTGCTGAGAGATTCCGGGAGCGGCTGAGGCATATACGTGGGTATGCGGAACCGGGCGCGGAAGGCGGCGGAAGCGTCAAAGACATGGGGAACGAAGGAGAAGCGAGGCTTACGCTGCCGACACATCCGCTTTCCAACGCGTGCACTCCCTTGCTTTTTCCGCAGGGCGGCGCGCGGCGCGTTTATGAGCGGCTGTCCGAAGAGCATGACATCTGGCTCAATCCAAACGGGGGAGAGCTTGCCGACAAACTGCTGCGTGTCGGTCATCTTGGCGCCCTTACGGCAGAGGACGGAAATCTGCTGGCCGGACTGCTCGCGGACATTCTTTTCGAATGAATCCCTTGCCCATGATCAGCATCCTCATCCCCGTGTACAATGCGGAACGGACACTGGCCGCTTGCTTGGACAGCGTTCTCTCACAGACATACCCCGAACTCGAAGTGTTGTGTGTGGTAGATGGCGCAAACGATGCCAGCGCCGGGATTTTGTATGATTATGCGAAAAGAGATCCGCGCGTACTTGTGATCGAACAGGAGAGCGCCGGTCCGGCTACCGCGCGGAATGTCGGACTTTCCGCGGCGCGGGGCGACTATATCGGATTTGTCGACGCGGACGACCGAACCTCGCCGGAGATGTTTGAAAAACTTCTTGCGGCGATCGAGGAAACCGGTGCGGATCTTGCTTGCGGCGCCCATTACAGCGTGGGTGCGGACGGGAGCGCGCGCGTGGTGGTTTTGGACGAACATTTCGCCGCGCAAGCTGATTCTTCATGCGGCGCGGCCATGGATGTGCAGTCCCCGCAGGATCTGGGACTGCTGCTTACCCGCCTTCCGGATTTTATCTGGGGCAAGTTATATCGCCGCGAGATCATTGTGCGCGAAGAGATTCGTTTTCCGGACGGCCGGGTGTACGGCGAAGACACGGTCTTTCTCGCGAAATATCTGCGTCATACCGCGCGTGCGGCCTTTGTTCCGGGGCCGCTCTATTACTATACGGCTTTCAGCACGGGTTCGATCACCAACACGGTTTCGGATGCCTGGTACGATATTTTTGAAAACCTCAAGGACATCCTCTATGATTTTGCAGGCCAAAAAGAGTTGAATCCCTATCTGGAAGAGCTTTGCCTCCGCTACTACGACCGCCGCGCCAATGCCATTTTGCGCGGGGGAGACCGGGATTTTCAGCTGCGGTATCTGCGTTATTCGTTTGAATTTCTCAGCGTCCGTTTTCCGGGTTGGAAAGTGCGCATGCGTTCCCTGGACGGAATCGCTTTTGCGCGCGTCAAGACCAGTCTGCCGCTGATGCGGCTGGCGATGCTGGCGCCGGATTCGCTCAAAACCCGTGTCTATGAAAGGGCGCGCGGCCGATGATCAGCGTGATCGTTCCCGTGTATAACGCGGGCGACTGGCTGGAGCCCTGCGTCCGCTCCATTCTGGAGCAATCGGTTCCGGAGCTTGAACTCATTCTCGTCGACGACGGCTCGACCGATGATAGCGGGCAAAACTGTGACGCTTATGAGGCCGAAGACGATCGCGTCGTGGTGATTCATCGTAAAAATGGCGGCGTTTCACGCGCCCGCAACACGGGGCTGGAGCGAGCGCGAGGCAATCATATCGCCTTCGTCGACTGCGACGACTATATTCTGCCCGGCATGTATGAGACCCTGCTCGAAATCACCGAGCGGACCGGCGCGCGCATCGCGATGTGTTCGGTGATCGACGAAAGAGAAAGCGGCAAAGTCTTAGTACAAGAGAGCGGGGAAGCGAAGGTGTTCACGGGCGAAGATGCTCTGTGGACGCTTCTGAACAGTATGGGGGAAGCGCGTGGGCACCAAGAGACCATTTGGTTTTCCGTTTGGAACAAGATTTATGACGCCGGTCTTTTTCGCGCCGGCGCGGGCGGTGAGGAGCCCATACGCTTCCGACCCGAGACAGATTCGGCGGAGGACTTGCCGGTCAATCTGGCGGCCTTTAGGAGATTAGCTGAGGCGGGCGGTGCGAAAGACAAGATCGCCTACACAGAAACTCCGTTCTATTTTTGGCGCAACCGGGAAGGCAGCCAGTCGCTGCTGCGTGCGCCCGCGGCCCTGCGTGGCGGCGTACAAACAAGTATGCTGCTTTTTGACGCCGCGTCGTCACTGCCGCTCGAACGCAAGCGCGCGGGCGTCACGGCCGCGCTGCGGCATTTTTATTGGTATTACACAGCGTGCGTCTATGCGATGTCACGTACTGAGGACGAGGGGGCAAAACAAGAATATATCGCTTTGCGCGAGGAAATGATCGATTTGCTAAAGATACTTCGGAGCTGCACGGCATACCGATATACGGAAACGCGATTTCGGGCGGCCGTCTATTTCATGATTCATCTAAAAGGGATTTTCGCCGCCGTTTGGCTGCGTTACCGCAAAGTCAGGCGAAGCGCCTAAAGGAATTCATCTTCTGAGCGATCGGCTGCTATTCCGCCTGCGGGTCTTCTCCGCGTAAAAATATCTGCATCTGCGCCGAAACTTCAGAAATTGAATTTTGATCCGGCAGGACTACATCCAGCGGTCTGTCTGATCCCATCGAGTAGGTTGGCTGCATAGAAGGAGTGCCGGTAACGGAGAACTTTTCGATCGTCCAGTGACCGCCCAGAGAAATTTGCCGCTTGAACAGCTGTGCGATGACGGAAGGCGGAATATTGGAACGGAACGTTCCGGAAAGCGACTCCAGGATCTGTGTATATTGCGCGGCAATGGTTGCGGCGGAAACCCGATCTACAATGGCTTCGATCACACGCTGCTGATTCTCGCCTCGGCTGAAGTCGTTATTTGTCAGTTCTTTGCGCGCCCGCGCATACAATAAAGCATGAGGGCCGTCCATATAGATGTATCCGGCGTCGAACTGCGCGCCCCAGATATTGAATGATTCCGGATTGTCCACCATAATTCCGCCCAATCGATTGATCAGATTGATCAGGGTATCATAGTTGATGTGGACATGGTAGTCGACGTTGACGCCATAGATATCTTCGATCGTTGCTTCGCTCATTTCGATGCCGTATGTCCCGGCATGGGTAAGTTTGTCCGGCAGACCCGTTGTCCCGTGCAACTGTACATAGTAGTCACGCGGTGTATTGACGAGCATCATGCGGTAATGCACAGGGTCAATGAGGACGAGCATATTGACGTCGCTGCGCGCTGTCTGATCGATGTCGCCGTAATCGTCCGCCCCGCTGACAAAGATAGCAAACGGCTTTGTGATATCCACGGCGATATCGTCCGTAGCAGGCACCGCCGCCGCGCCGGCTTTGAAGGTCGCGAGAACGGCAAGCTGCTCGTAGGATTTGGGGAAATATTCCTTGAACGTATCCAAGAAAACGGTCTGGACAACCGCGATCTCAACACCGCCCGCTTCTGTGGCGTCGATCAATTCACTGATGTTGTCATATTCGGAAAACTCCGCAGGTGTGAGTTTCTTTAGTTCAGCCTCCGCCTCGGATTTAAAGAGATCCGTACTTTGGATACCTGCCTGATAAGTCCGTTTGGCACTTTGCTGCAATTCGATTTTTGAGGAAGCCTGCGCTACGACACTGTACTCCACATTGCCCACGGCGCTGGTGCCAAAATACTGATCCTCCAGGAAATTGTAGGTCAAATCTCCGTAGGAAACGACAAAAAGATTGAGCACCGCCATCAGCGTCGAAAGGGTAATACAGAGTCCTTTTTTGACGCCTTGCTTCTTGTTCATTACGAGATACAGCGGAAGTATGGTCAGGACGGCGTCGACTCCGAAAATGGGGAGCAAATATTTCAAAGGAAGCGCGTTCAGCCGCACTACATAAATCGCGGCCAATGCCATACAAGCCACGGCGGCAAATCCGACGAGGATGCCGATCATCCGCAAAAACATATCTCTTTGTTGTGTATCGCGGGCTCTATGCCTGGCGTTCTCCGCACTCATAGACCATATTATACACGAAACAATGTGAACATTCCCCGAATTTTTTCAGAAGTATCAAACTTGAAATAATTATGCGTTACAGTTCACACAGTAGTTTGGCTCCAAATAGAAGGCGTGGAGAAGATGCCGTGCTTTAGACACACCTAAGCGCAGGTTTTAGCCGATATTTTTCGAGGACGAGGCCGGTTGAATATTTCCGTTGTTTCTTCGAAAATATTCTTTCCGGTCGTTCGCAGCGTGTAGAGAACACTCAAGCTATTACACAGATAGCTGAGACTGGCGAAACTCCGCATCACCATAGCCTGTTTCTGTTTTCGTTTGTATAGCCTTGCGAGACGTTCGCAAAGCGAGTTGTTTGCAGGAACACGCTTATCGTGCAGGAACAACAACTCGTTTTCCTTGTAGTCCCGAAGTCGCTTGTAGAGATTGTATCCGTCTCTGTAATATTTGCTGGGTGGTTCGTATTCGTATTCCAGCCCGGCGGTTTTTAGTATCTCGTCATACCGCACTTCGAGACGAGTCACGATGTCAGGATCCAAATCGTCATCTTCTCCCAGGCTATTTCGATAGTGTAGCATTTCAC
>BNUG01000055.1 GCA_025997195.1 Clostridia bacterium
GGCTTGGCAACAACGATCTCATCAATCTCATGACGGCGCGCGAGCAGTCGGATCTCCCGCCGGCCGGAAGCGATCGGCACGCCGAGCAAAGATCCGCCCTCATTGTCCTTTTCATCCTCTTTGAATATGCAAATCTGCAGGACTTCAAACGCGTCGCTTTTGCGTTGGCCGGCGGGACTTTTGCTTCGGTGACGGCCGCTGCTCTGTTTGGTATCGAATTTGCGCTCACGCCGCGCGTGATTCTATTTTCGTTTATTTTTGATCTGGTCTTTGTTTTAACAGGTCGTTTCCTCTACGTGAGCCGCACGCAAGGTGCAGGCGCACCGGCCGAGATCGCGCGCTCCGCTTTTCAAAAATCACGTACCGCCGGGGATGCAAAGCGCGTGATGTTCATCGGCGCGGGCAAGGCCGCGGCGGAACTGATCACGGAGATACAGGCCACCTCCGGCAAAGGATGGAAGCCTGAAATCATATTAGACGATGAAAAGGACAATGAGGGCGGATCTTTGCTCGGCGTGCCGATCGCTTCCGGCCGGCGGGAGATCCGACTGCTCGCGCGCCGTCATGAGATTGATGAGATCGTTGTTGCCAAGCCTTCGGTCAGTCGGCGGTATCTGGCCGCTGTGTTGCGCGAGTGCGTCAAGACCCGCTGCGGAATCTCGATGCTGGAGGCCGGGCGTACGCAGACCGGTACCGAGACACCGCCTGTTATTTTGGCGGATTTGCGGGCCCCACAGATCGGGGATCTGCTTGGACGTGACCGCCCCCGAATCGATCATAGGGAAACCGCCGCCGGTATTCGCGGCAAAATCGTCCTTGTCACAGGCGGCGCCGGTGTTTTCGGAACGGAACTTTGCCGGCGAATCCTCAAGTACAAGCCCCGCCGTCTCATTGCGCTGGATGCGGACGAAGATGGGCTTGCGATGCTGGCTTTCGAGTTTGGCCGGCTGACAGGTGAGACAGAGTTTCGCACGGTCGTCGCTTCCGTGCGCGACGCGGAGACGCTGCGCCGGGCTTTTGCGGCCTTCCGTCCCCATCTCGTCTTCCACGCAGCCGAACTCAAGCAGATCCCGCTGGCACAGGCCAATCCAAGAGAAGCCTTCCTCACGAATGTGTTCGGCCTCAAAACGGCGGCTGATCTCGCAGAAGAATACGCTGCCGAAAAATTTATTCTGGTCTCCACGACGCGGGCCGCCGAGCCCATCAGCGTCGCTGCCGCGTGCAAAAAGATCGCGGAAATGGTTATAATAGAAAAGAATGTGAAGTCGACTGTGAAGTACGCAGTGGTCCGCTTCCCGAACCTCATCGAGGGACGCGGCAATGTGCTCGCCGTCTTTGACCGGCAGATCGCGTCGGGCGGACCCGTCACCGTGACGGACAAGGATGTGTCGCGCAGTTTTATCTCCGCGGAGGAAGCCGCAATCCTGACCACCGAAGCAGCGACGCGCGCGGAGGGCGGAGAGATCTACGAACTCGGGCCGGGCGAAACGATGCCGATCCGGGAACTCGCGGAGGCAATGATACGGTTGAGCGGCGCTCTGCCGTACGAGGACATCGACATCGTCACAACGCAGCTGCGTTCGGGAGAACGCATCCTGCCGGCCGCGCCAGGCGCGGTGCGGCTCGAACCACCGGTGGCTGACCGCCTATGGCTCACGGAGGACAAAAGCGGGCAGTCCCTGCCGCATTGGTCAGTGCTTTGGAACAAGGATCCATCGCACATCGACGATGCAGGCGTGGTCGAATTGCTTCGCAGCATTTTCCCGGCGTACACAAGCAGGACGACCGGACAGGTCATGAGGGGAGTGAAAATCGACAATGAGTGACGCAATCAAAATCGTATATGAAATGGATGCGGACGTTCTCGAAGAGGCGCAAGGTCTGGGGGTGAAGGCGGATGCTGCGAAAGACCGCCTTTATGCCGGAGATATGGATTTCACCGGCTGGGTGAATTACGCGGCGCGCCTGCCGGAAGAACTCCTATCGGACATTGAGCGGACAGCCGACGAAATCGCGGCGCGCTGCAAATACTTCGTTGTGATCGGCATCGGCGGCTCCTATCTTGGGGCCCGCGCGGCGCTTTCTTTTATCGACCGGCCGGATTCTAAAAATACGGCGGGGCGTCCCGAGGTGCTTTTTGCCGGCTTCAATGTCAGCGGAACCTACCACGCGAATCTGATCGACAAAATCAAAGACGGCGACATCTGCCTGCTCATCATCAGCAAATCCGGCGGGACGCTCGAGCCTTCTGTCGCCTTCCTCACGCTGAAAGAAATGCTGACAAAGAAGTACGGACGCGAAGAAGCCCTCTCCCGCATCTATGCCATCACCGACGAGCATAACGGAAAGCTGCGCGCCGAGGCCGATACGAATGGTTACAAGACTTTCATCCTGCCGCCCGATATCGGCGGCCGGTATTCGGTGCTCTCGCCCGTCGGTCTCTTGCCGCTGGCGGCGTCCGGCGTAGACATCCGTGCCTTGCTCGCGGGGGCGGCCTCCGCCGAAAGCGAAGAGTTGACCGATCTTGCGAAAGAGTTTGCCGCTGTCCGCGCCGTCCTCGAACAGAAAAAAACCGTCGAGACTTTTGCTTTCTTTGACCCCTCCGTCGAGGATTTCACCGCCTGGTCACTCCAGCTCTTTGGGGAGAGCGAGGGGAAAAACGGGCGCGGGGTTTTGCCGGTCGGCGTCGGTATCAGCCGCGACCTGCATTCGCTGGGGCAGTTTTTTCAGGAAGGACGACAGATCTTTTATGAAACGCTCCTTTTTATCGAAAACCCAACGCGTGATATCACGGTGTCGGGCGAGGATGCGGGGGACTATGCAGGGAGAAGTTTTTCCGAATTCAACCGCGCCGTGCTTGAGGGCATGGCGAAGGCGCACCGGGCCGTGGACATTCCGATCATTCGCGTGTATATTCCGGAAAACAGCGCTTATGCTTTTGGGCAGCTCGTCTATATTTTTGAATTGACGTGTGCCGTCACCGGCCTGCTCATGGAAATCAATCCTTTTGACCAGCCGGGCGTCGAGGCTTACAAAAAAGGGATGCTCGATTATTTGAAGGATGGCGGAAATTAAGGTACTATGCAAGGGTCGTTGTAAATTAGAAGGAGGAACGAAAAACATGAAAAAAATCGGAGTTATCGGCGCGGGTACCATGGGAGCGGGCATCATTCAGGTGATGGCGCAGGGCGGTTTCGAAGTCGCCTATACCGACCTTTTTGAGGCGGCCATCGAAAAGGGTTATGCCCTGATCGAAAAGAATCTTTCGAGGCTTGTCGACAAGGAGAAAATCACGGCGGACGAAAAAGCCGCAGTTCTCGGCAGGATCTCGCACAGTCCGGATCTTTCTATCGTGAAGGATGCAGACCTTATCGTCGAAGCGATCTATGAAAATCTCGACGTCAAGAAAAAGCTCTTCGCCGATCTCGACGAGCTTACGGGACCGGATACCATTCTGGCTTCCAATACCAGTGCCTTCTCGATTACGGAGATCGCGAACGCCACCAAGCGCGCGGACAAGGTGATCGGTCTGCACTTCTTCAACCCGGCGCCGATGATGAAGCTCACGGAAGTGATCAAGGGACTACACACAAGCGATGCGACGGCAGCCGTCGTTCTCGAGCTTTCGGGTGCACTCGGCAAGACGCCTGTTCAGGTCGAGGAAGCGCCCGGCTTTGTCGTCAACCGCATTTTGGTTCCGATGATCAACGAAGGCATCGGCATCTATGCGGACGGCGTCGCTTCGGCGGAAGGTATCGATGAAGCGATGAAACTCGGCGCGAACCATCCGATGGGTCCGCTCGCGCTCGGCGATCTGATCGGTCTTGATGTATGTTTGGCCATCATGGAAACACTTTACGGAGAAACCGGCGATCCGAAATACCGCGCCCATCCGCTTCTGAAGAAGATGGTTCGTGGCGGCAAGCTTGGCCGCAAGTCCGGGGAGGGTTTCTATCAGTACTAGACGGGGCGGAGGCCGATACGAAGATGATTGGTACGACGACGATCAATATGATGATCATCGTCGTGCCCGGCGTGACCGTCGATACGATGAACGGCACGAACGATCTGCGCGGCGCGGCAGAAAAAAGCACCGCCGCAGATCTTCTATCGCGCCTTATATCATTATCATCATTATCTTGGCGGTGGGCTTTGCGTTTCTCAGAACCTGGCTTGAAAACCGCCCTGGACATATTGATCCCGTCGCGGAAGATCAGACCGGAGCCTTCGCCGATGGAGATCGAATCAACGTCTTGTTCCTTGGCAGCAATCAGGGGCTGACGGATACGATGATGGTGTTTTCCATCGATACGAAAAACAAAATTATTGACGAAATTTCCGTGCCGCGCGACACGTATTATGAGCGCCCAAATTTCCCGGGTGCCGCTTACCAAAAGATCAATTCGGTGCTTGAGACAGAGGGCTATGTCGGCGTCGCGAAAGCCGTCTCCAACGTCCTCGGCGGAATCCCGATTCATTATTATGCGGAAATCACGGACGATGGCGTCCGTAAGATCGTGGATGCGATGGGCGGGGTCGAGATGAACGTGCCGATCGATATGCAGTACACCGACGTCGATCAAAACCTCTACATTGATTTGCGGGCCGGGCCGCAGGTGCTCTCCGGCGATCAGGCGGTGCAGTATCTGCGCTTCCGCAGCGGCTACGCGAACGGAGATCTTGGCCGCGTCAGTGCGCAGCAGGAATTTTTGAAAGCCGTCGTACGCCAAAGCATGGGGTTTGATTTGCCGCGCGTCGCACTCACCGCGCAGTCGGTCGTAGAAACAAACGCAGGCTTTACGTCGGTGCTGTCGTTGGCCGTCAAACTCGTAGGTACGGACGGCGGAAGTTTTAACACCTGGATGATTCCGGGTACGCCGCAAATGATGAACGGCGCGTCCTACTACATCGCGGACCGGGCGGCAACAGATGAAATGATGCGGCAAATCCTCGGGGGATAGCATAACTCCGAAAATTTCATTACGCGACAGCAGCGTTACAGTATCTTTCGCTTGGTTTTTTATTATCAAATATCGCTTGCTTTTTGGTAATTCCGATGGTGTAATGTCCTTACTTTAATTAATTCAAAATTTTAGGGTGGTAAATCCGAAAGGGGACGCGATGGGTGACGACAAATCCAGGAAATTGACCAATGAAGTCGGGGCGCCGGTCTCAGGCAATACCAATTCCGTGACCGCCGGAGAACGCGGACCGATGGCCATTCAGAACCCTTGGTTCATCGAGAAACTGGCACACTTTGACCGGGAAGTGATTCCGGAGCGGCGCATGCATGCGAAGGGCTCGGGCGCGTACGGAACGTTCACCGTCACGCACGATATCACGGACTATACCAAGGCAAAATTATTCTCCGAAATCGGGAAGAAGACGGATGTGTTTGTTCGCTTCTCGACAGTGGCCGGCGAGCGCGGCGCGGCGGATGCGGAACGTGACATCCGCGGCTTTGCTTTCAAATTTTATACGGAAGAGGGCAACTGGGATTTGGTCGGCAACAATACGCCGGTCTTTTTCCTGCGCGACGGACTCAGGTTCCCGGACCTCAACCATGTGGTCAAGCGGCACCCGAAAACCAATATGCACTCGGCGCTGAACAACTGGGATTTCTGGAGCCTCTTGCCGGAGGCCCTGCATCAGGTCACGATCACGATGAGCGACCGCGGCATACCCGCCTCCTACCGGCATATGCATGGCTTTGGTAGCCACACGTTTTCGATGGTCAACGCGGCCGGCGAGCGGACTTGGGTCAAGTATCATTTCGTCTGCCAGCAGGGGATCCAAAACCTGACGGACGCGGAGTCGGCGGAGATCATCGGCAGAGACCGCGAGAGCCATCAGCGCGATTTGTTCTACGCGATCGAGGAAGGCAATTTCCCGAAATGGAATCTGGCGATTCAGGTCATGACGACCGAGCAGGCGAACCATTACAAGGAGAATCCGTTCGACATCACGAAGACGTGGAGCCACAAGGACTTCCCGCTCATCGACGTCGGCGTGCTCGAGCTCAACCGCAATCCCGAGAACTATTTTGCGGAGGTCGAGCAGGCGGCCTTCAATCCGGCCAACGTCGTACCCGGCCTCGGCTACTCGCCCGACAAACTGCTGCAGGCGCGGCTGTTCTCCTACGGCGACGCCCAGCGTTACCGGCTTGGCGTCAACAACGCGAGCATTCCGGTCAATCAGGCCAAGAATGCGACAGTGCATGCTTATCACCGCGACGGACAGATGCGCGTCGATGGGAATTACGGCGATACGATCCCGCATACGCCAAACAGCTTTGGCGAATGGGCGGAGTCGCCCGAAGCGGCCGACCCCGCGTTGGACCTGCAGGGGGCGCTGGCGGCTTACGAGCCGAAGGCCGACCCGACGGACGACACCTTCTATCAGCCCGGCGCGCTGTACAACCTCATGAGCGAAGCACAAAAGCAGGTGCTCTGTGAGAACACGACGCGCGCGATGGACGGCGTGCCTGCGAATATCCGCAGCCGCCACGCGGCGCACTGCTACCTCGCAGATCCTGACTACGGCACGCGGCTCGCGGGGCTGCTCGGACTCGACCTGAACGAGGTCATCCGGCTGTCGCAGTTAAGTTACGACGAGCGCGTGAAGGCGACGATGAGCGTATAAAGGCTGTTTCGGGCGTAACGGAATGGCGTCGGACAACTATCGCAGTTGTGCCTCCGCAAATACGTAAAGAAGACTTCGAGCATATAGACTTCGAAACATTCGCTTAAAGCAAAGGATAAAAGGGACAGGGTTGCGGTTTCGTGAAAGCGAGGCAGCAACCCTGTTTCTTGTTGCGGGCTACTCGGAAAGCTCCGTGAAATAATGCTGAACGGCATATTGAAAGGCGTCCATCAAAAAAGCGCTCGCTTCTTTCGAGATACCTGCCTTTGGCGCAAGCGTGTCGAAGGCGTGATACCCGCCCTCAAATTCACGAAAATGTACGCGGACGCCGGCCTCGCGCAGGCGTTCGATGTACGCGGTTGTTTCATCGCGAAACGGTTCGACGCTGCCCACAAACGTACAGGTAGGCGGCAAACCGCTGTAATCGGCCGCGCGCGCGGGAGCGGCATAGGCCGAAGCATCCGCCGTGCGGTACTGTGCGCCGAGGTACAGTTTCCAGCACATATCGTTTGCCGCGGAGTCCCATATCGGCGCGTGATTGTCGGTGTTTGACGCGGTCGGTCGGTCGTCCAGCATGGGATACAGCGGCATTTGAAAGGCGATTTTCACCTCGCCCCGGTCGCGCGTGAACAGGGACAGGGCCGCCGTGAGGCCGCCGCCCGCACTGTCGCCGCCCACGAAAATCTGATCCTCGCGCATCCCATACGCGGCCCCCTTGTCTGCAAGCCACAACAAAGCAGAATAACAGTCGTTCAGCGCGGCGGGATACGGCGCGTCCGGCGACAAGGCATAATCCGGCGATACCACGACACAGCCGCTCGCCTCTACAAAACGGCGAATGTAAACCTCATCCTGTTCCGGCACCCCGATCGCAAAACCACCGCCGTGAATCCACAGCAAGCCGGGCACATTCTCCCGCGGCGTGAGCGGCGAATACACACACAGGCGCAGTTTCGTTCCATCGCTACGGCTGATATATTTCTGCTCGTAGCGCAGTTTGCGGCTGTGGAAACCACGCATCCATTTACAAGCCGCCTTGGCGACCCGAACCTTCCATAGCGAGTGGATTGGCAGAAAAAGCCTCATGCGCACCGCCGCGCGCCGCAGTGCATCCAAATCAGCCCCCTCCCCGTTCCTCTGCCAGCCACTCTTCTTTCGTAAGGCGGGTCACGTGCTCGGTACGGATATCGCCCATGAGCGGCCAGGGCTTGTCCTTCTCCGTGTGATGATAACGGAAGCCGCATTTTTCCTGCGCCCGCCTGGACTTTTCGTTGCCGTCAAAATAGCCGCACCAAATCACCTTCAGACCGAGGTCCTCAAAACCGTGGCGCAGCAGTTCCCGCACAGCTTCCGGAACGAGACCCTGGCCCCAATAAGGAACCCCGATCCAATAACCGATCTCGCCCTCGTCCCCACCGATAACAAGATTGCTTTTTTCCCCTACCATAAGCCCAATACTCCCGATCGGGCCCGTGTTACGCTTCCGTACCGCGTCATCGTTCGGGGCTCCCTCTCCGATTGGCACCCTCTCTTCGATCAACACCCCATCCCCGTTCGGGGCCCCCTCCCCGATCAGCATGATCGCATAGGTTTCTTCTGCGGACAAAAAGTCGCGGATGATCTGCCGGCTGTTTTCAACATCCGTATGAACATGCCAGCCGGCCGCCGGGCCAACCGCCGGATCGGAAGCATATCGGTACAGGCTCTCCGCATCACTCTCCCGCCAGGGCCGGAGAAGAAGCCGCTCTGTGTGCAACATATTAGAATCTCCCTTTCTGTTGAAAAAACATGCTACATCATCTTATCATGAAACCCTCCGGCTGCATCGGACGAAGAAGAATTAGAAATTTGGGAAGCATCTTAAAAAATATAGTTTCAGCGGTTGACAAAGAATTCGAATATGGTAATATATTGAATTATTGAATATGATTTCCTGCCGTCGGGGAGCGCGGTATTTTGTTTGACAATCAGAATGAACGTAATTATAATATAACTACAAACGGGATTCTTTTTGAATGGGATCCCCGGAAAAACCTGCTTAACATGAAAAAGCATCGTGTCACGTTTGACGAAGCAATCACCGTTTTCTTTGACGATTGTTATTTGGAAATCGATGATCCCGATCATTCCGATGATGAAGAACGGTTTCTCGCATTGGGGCTCAGTTCGAAAAGCCGGCTGCTACTTGTGTGTCATTGTTTCATACAGGATGACCACACGATACGGATCATTTCGGCAAGGAAGGCAACTACGAGCGAAGCGAAACAATATGGAGATTTGACAAATGCGAAAAGAATATGATTTTTCAAATGCCCGACCCGGGCGTTTGGCCGGAAAGACAAAGCAGCAGATCACGATCCGCATTGACGAAGATACCATTGCGTATTTTAAAGAGATTGCGGAAAAGAGCGGCGTACCTTACCAAACGCTGATCAATATGTATCTCACAGACTGCGCAAAAAACCGCAAGACGCTGGGATTTATTTAGTCAAAATTTCTTCCGTAATATTTGCCGCCCGAGTTCAGATCAAATATCGCGGTCACACTACTGGATCCTAGCGGAAGGTATGGGAGTACGAAACGATTTCTCCTTTAAAAAATTATTCGCAGGTGAATGGGATCGTGGCAAGTATCAAGTATAATAAATATAGGAACGAAATGAGAAAGGATCCTATATGCCGGTTTTGATTGGGCGTCTCCGTGAACTTGCCGCGCCGCAGACGATTACAAAAGGGATGAGTTACTATTGTGAAGGGCGCGTGGAAATCATAGAAGAGATCCCGATGGGCGTGTATTATGGACAGGCACGCGGAAGCAGCGGCAATATTTATGATTTTCAGCTTGCGTACAATGAAACCTTTGATGATATAGATGAGGAGGAAACCTTCTGCTCCTGTCCGGCATTCGGCGAGTATGAGGGACTTTGCAAACACCTTGTGGCAGCGATCATGCTGGTGCAAAACGGCTCTTTTCTCGGAATGGGCAAGGCCGGACAAAATCCAAAACCGGTCAAACCCATAAGCGCAGCTTCCGAAATCGCTCCGCCGAAGATCAAATCCGACACCGCGGCGCTCGCGCTGATTCAGTCGTTCGCGCGGGAAATCGAAGAGCGGGTCGCTGACGCTAAGGCGGTAGATGACAGACAAGCGCCGCTGCACCTTGAGCCGACGCTCGTCAACGATCTGCAGGATGGCTTGAGCGTGACCTTCCGTATCGGTACGGAGAAACTCTACATAGCAAAAAATCTGCTGCTGCTAAAAACGGACATCCTTGCGGGAAATGTGATGACGCTTGGCAAAAATACAAAGATTCGCCTGGGCATAGACTGCTTCGCAGAGGATAGCACGGGGCTCGCCGCATTTATTACACAGTACGCATCCCTGCCGCAGCGGTATGGTTATTATTATTACAGCACATCGTCGAATGAAAGGAAGAGGATCGATCTCGAAGGCGCTGCTCTCGACGCATTTTTTGATGCCTTTTCGGCAGATACGATTTCCTACCAGCAAAACAACCGTCACGGGAAGACGCAAAGCACAAAACTCCGGATCGTGCGCCGTGATTATCGCGCGCGCATCGTGCTTGAGGCGGCGGAAAGCGGCGGCGTTCGCCTGCGGCCCACGGGTCACTTCCTGATGATCGGCGCACCGCGCCATATGTACGTCATTGAAGACGAAACGCTCTATATCTGTTCGGAGGCCTGCAAAAGCTCTTGTTACAACTTCCTACGCCGCTCTTCGGACGCCGCTGAACGGCACCGCTAGACGATGTAATTCCACTCACGATGCACGGTCTCGACAGCCTTGAGACATTCCCCAAGGCCGCGAGATCCGTCCGCAAGAACCGTACGGACTTGCGCCATCGCTGAGCCCGCACCCATCACCCGATCTTTCGCCGCGAGACAAGCCGCCACGTGGCATATTTTTTCATGAGCATCCTCCCGCGAGCCGGCACCCCATACGGACCGGACAGCCAAATCACGCACAAAAACACCTTTCTCCGGATCCGAAGAAAGAAGCCGTTCATCTAGCAAGCAGTCGCGCGCGAACCTGAGATTTCGAATATAGTTTTCCAGAATTCGAAACAAATCACTCAGTGTGGTATTTCGGTTCGGATCGAAAGCGGCGAGCGGAACCATGCCTTCTGCGGTATAGTAAAGGCGTTCCTCGCGTTCCCCGCGTCCTTCCGCGCCAACACCCGTACTCATACCCTTCTCCACGGCGGCCAACGTCGCAGGAAGCAGAATTGTCCCGCGCCCTTCCAAAAGGATTTCTCTTTCGTGCGGCAAAGCGCCGCAGGTATTCAAATTCACCGCAATCAGCATCAAACCTCCATTTTGTCACACTTCACCTCAGATCAGCCGCCACTCAACCATCGCTCAACCATCGCTCAACCAACACTCAACCGTCGCTCAGCCGCCATTCAGTCGCCGCCGCCGCATTTTGAACAAGCCGTGTAACCCTGCTTTTTGGCGTCTTCCCGGTCGATTTCGATCACGTACCGTTCTACCAGATAGCAGTCACCTGTATGAAAAACCCGGCCGCTCCTTGGAAAACAATAGACGAGATCGCCGTCATGGGCGGTCTGTGCGCCACAAAGTTCGCAGGGCTGGTACTGCGACCGAATCCTACGATCCAGCAAGACTTCCTGCGGCTCATTCTCAATATAGGAGCAATGTTCCGTATGATACCGTTCGCCGGCTCGCGGAAAGACCCACGCCATGCCGCCGCTGTCATTTTGTTCCATCTCGGAGAATGGCAAGGCCGTGCCGCTGTTTGAGCCGCCGACAAAAGCCCGCGACAAAATCGTCGCCTGACCAACGAGATCCTCCGATGTCAGACGCGGCAGTTTGATCGGCGTTTCCCAGGTTACCGACACCCCAACGAGATTCGTATAGACATTTCCATTCTTCCCGATGTAAGGAATGTGATACAAGCCTTTCACATCCGCGCCTGAGACATCCCCAAGGCTTTCGCGCTCGGCACGCGTACGGACATCTTTTTCATAGGCGGAGATCCCCAGCGGCGACGCCAATTCTGCAGTGAATTTTCCCGTTTCATCCGCCAGCACATGAAACACGCCTTCTCCCGCCATCGTGAACTTGATCAGGCAGCCGAGCGTCAGGATTCCGATGATGAAAAGCGGCAGTATGATAGCGGACTCGACGGCGATAGATCCCCGCCTAATATTTTTCAATATATTCATATTTATCCCCGTCCACGACACAGGAAAAGCGATAACCAACGTAGTATTCCCGCATCAGAAAATCTTCGGCATAGGTTCCTTTCAAATTGATTTGCATCAGATCCATCATGCGGAGCAGCTTCGTTTCACGATCGAGCAGAAACAAGAGCACCCGTAAATAATCCTTGTAGTCCAGACCCGACCCGTCCGCAGGCTCTTTCACCTCGCTTCCGGTCCATCCGTTCCAGATCTCCACGATATTTTGCGTCGCCCATTGCGCCGAAGTTTTAAAGAGAGAGACTTTCCCTCCGGCTTCGAGACGCCGCAAATCATTCTCCGTCTCGCCTGAGACCCACACACCTGCTACCATTTCCTGACCGGCTTCGGGCGGGAGCTCCATCGCAAGAGCGATGGGCGTACCGATCGCAAGACAAGTGGCCATCTTCGCCTTGTCGGCGTGAATCGAGGCTTCGTTGAGCGCCGCAAACATCACACGAAGCCTCGTTTTGATGCTGGAATAATTGGCGTCATCGCCCCGCTTCCCGGCGATAAGATATTCGACTTCATTCTTGAAAAAATGCTCCTCGCGGGGCGCCGCGTTCAAGTGGTTGCCAAACATATTCAAGGCATATTCGCTGACCAGAAAGGTCGTCGTTCCCGACTGAAATGGATCGCCGCCCCGAACAAGATCCGGAATTCCGCTGAAAGAAGGGAAGAGCGGTCCGCTATAGCCTTCTGACGGAAGAGAATCGATCACACTGCCTTTCCGAAGGGTGCGGCCCGGCTCGCCACTTTCGCTTTGGGATTCACCGGCGTCACCGCTTATGCCGCCGATCAATGCTCTCCCCGTTAAGGAAGCCGTTCGGATCTGATCCTCGAAATTGTCAAGATCCAAAAGCGAATACTCCTTTAGATTGACGACCACATCTTCCGCTTGTGTATCCACAGTCCGAACCTGTGAACCGCTCTTTCGGATGAGCGCATAGTGAGGGTCACGCGGCGACAAGGAAGCATCGGTATAGAATTTGATATCCGCCTCCATACGTGCCTCGTCGCCGCGAAACGCCAAGATACCATAGTCTTTCAACAGTCGCGTGTCATACTCCGACAAGATCGACCGCCCCGCAACCTGAAGTGCGGCATCGGCCATACTGCGCCCGGCCACCGATTTTGCACCCACAAACAGAAGCGACGCCACCGCTATAAAAGCAGATAAGATGATCACAAGAAATACGGCGGCGACGCCCGCTTTCAAAATATTCCTCGTATCCGCGCATAGCCGGCTTCGTCGATCACATACCATCTTCCGTAAAACTCCCTTTCATTGCCGCGAGGATCCGTCAGCCGCCCGCCGAAATAGGTCAGCGTTCGATCGGCTTCCATCATTTTTGCACCGAAAACACGTCCTTCCTTCGTCTCGATCGAAATGCTTTCCGCTTCACTGCGATAACGATCCCGGACATAAGCATCCTCGATCATTACACTTACGCGATCACCGTCCGCAGCCGCTTCCGCACGCACATAGAGATGCATATGCGCCTGCAGCGAGGTCTGACTGTACAGATTCAACATCAGAGCGAAGACGGCCATTACCGCGAAAATCGCGATAGGAAAGAAAATGGCCGCCTCGACCATAGCACTACCGCGCCTGCTTCGGCGCCCGCCGCCCTGCCTACAGGAACTTTCCGGACGAGAGATTCGAGAACACATTTTCCACAAACTCCTGGATTTGCGTACGAAAGATAAGCCCGATCACAATCGCAATGGCTACTAATATCGCGACCTGCACCAATTCCATCCCCGCCCTGTTTTTTTGACGTAACGCCCCAACTACAACGATTATTTTTCTCATTTTCCGACCTCCTTTTGGTTGAAAATGCAATAACGACTAACTCATTTCAAACGCTGCCGGCATGACTGTGACTACGATGACACACAGGATTTGCAAAACCATCGGAAAGACCAGTTTTGTTTCCGCAATATGGCCCAGTTTTTCCGCGCGTTTTTTTCTGCCATCCCACAGCAACTCGCTCTCCTGACGGAGTTTTTCGGCCAGAGCGTTTCCCTTGTCGATATTGTCCGCAAGGACAGATGCAAAGCGGGCGATCTCGCGCAGCTCGCTCCGGCGCGCCAGGTCTGTGATCTCCCGGACAAGCGGCGTATTGCCTGCCCTCATTCGTTCCCGCAAGGACGAAAGTTCTTCATACAGACGCCGCTCACCCCGCAAATCTTTCGTTTCCAAATAGTCGTCCGTGATACGCCCAATCGCCGAAGTAATCACGAGCCCGGCGCCGAGCAACAACCCGAGTTTTGCGATAAAATCCGGAAAATCCCGTTCCATTTCATCACGAGCCTCATCGATTTTCTTCCGGGCTGCGCGGTAACGATACCAAAACACCAGGAATACGACGCCGATACAGATAAGCAACTCCGGCAAATGTCCGGCCTGCCCGCGCGGTCTCCAGCTTAGCTGCACGCCGTCATTCGTCACCTCCGGGAGGACAGCCTCATCGCCATCGATACTATCGCTCACCGATTGGACTTCCTCTTCGATACGACGTTCCAGCGCCGCGCGTACTTCTTCTGGACCGCCTGCCGGCGCGCCCATGCGCAGCAAGATGGCAATGTCATCTGAAGATTCACCCAGACGGATGCGAGCGATAAGGGTCACCGGCTCCTCAGGCGTTGTTCCGATCAAATTGACCTTCCCCTCGTCCGACACAATCCGTGCATTTCCGCTCTTCCACGAGATATCAGCGCCCGTAGCCGTATCCGAGGACGGCAAATGCAGATCGCTGTTCACGGAGTCCAGTGAAGTATTGGCTGCTAAAATTGCCGCCGGGAGGCTGTGCGCGATACGCAGGATCTCCGCTTCGGCCTCGGCTTTCCCCAATTCCCGCGGCCGAATCCGGACACCGGCGCTGCCGCTGACCGTCTCCCCCTTGTACACGGCCTCGAGTTCAAGATCCACAGTTCGCGCACTCTCGTAGGGTGAAGGCCGCGTGAGATCGACACCGGGTGTCGCCTGACGTCCCGCAGCTGCTTCCGAAACCCACAGCACAATCACCAACACCAACGCCAGCAATGCTCCTCCCATGACGGTACGGTTCGTCTTTTTCGATTCAAGCGCAAAAGCTTCCGCGCCGGTTCCCGAAAAGAACGCATGGTACATTTCTCTGAGCCGCGCCTCTCGCCCGGTCAGCGCATCCCAGTACCTTGCCAACGTATTTTTCAATCTCTCTCTCTCCATCGAATCCTCCCCGGAATCAAACCTCGATCTCCATGATTTTTTCGCCCCAAAAGAAAGAGACCACCAGTGCACCAAGCGCCGCAGCCATCACGAGCAGACCGGCAGCTGTCGTGTACAGAGGCGTCAAATATCCAGGGGAACTGAATTTCAAATACATCAAAATGAGGATCGGCAG
>BNUG01000056.1 GCA_025997195.1 Clostridia bacterium
GAGTGGCGGATAATAGTTGATAAGCTTCGGCACTTCTTTCCCATCAAAATGGTCCTGAACGCAGCCCAAAGTCAGCGAAACTTCTAAAACTGGATCCAAAACAGAATAACCTATCAGATTTGTACCTTCATCAACAAGTTTTTTCTGTTCATCAGCATCCCCTGTTCCAAAGATTTTTACTTCGTTGCGCCCAGCAGCAGCCGTAGCATCATATGCGCCGAGCATGGAAATATCACCGATAGAAAACACAAGATCAAGATCCTTAAATGCAGTCAATGAATCTTCAACAAATTGCATTGAATCTTCTCTCGTTTCAAAATTGTGGATATTCAGCTCTTTTCCATCCATACCTGCGGCCTCAAGCCCCTCATAGAAACCGTCCATTCTATCGGTACCTACGGTCGTTGATGTTGAAAGACTGATGAAATTTATTTTATCTTTACCCAGTTTCTTGAAGTAATCTGCACACCAAACAGCACTTGCATATCCGACCTTTTTATCATCGGCAATGACATGAGATACATATGGATCATCGGGACCCATACCGCCAGTGTCAATAAAGAAAATCGGTATGCCGGCAGCTGTCGCCAACTCATATACCTCTCCCATGGAATCCCCGTACCAACTCGCGATCACTAGTGCATCTACACCTTTATGAATAAGATCTGCGCAATCATTCAGTGTTTTTTCTACATCTTGTCCCGGTTCAGTCGAGATGTAATTCCATCCGCGCTCTTTACATTGCGATTCAAAAGCATCTTTCATATCTGCATAATAAGGAAGCGACAGCGTAATGATCGAACAACCAACTGTGAACTCTTCATCGCCAGGTTTCAAAGCGGTGTCTGAAGCGGTAGCATCACTGCTCGAGTTGTTCGCACTTTCTGTTTGACTTCCGGCAGGTTCTGAAGAACCTGGTCCGGAGCTAGTACAGCCGGCAAATGCTGTAACGATCAACATCAGCGATAATAAAATAATTAAATACTTCTTCAACTTCATCTTTTTCATCTTTTTCTCCTTTTCGATTATTCTATTCTAAGCGGCAATGTACAATACCATCACCGATTACGAACATTTTTCTATTCATAAACACATTGTTGATTCAATTGTTTCAGTATTTTTTGTACCGTTTCTTCACTCATCAGAGGACTAACAGTATTCATACTTTTCAATGTAATATGTGACATCGCAGAGCCCCTCAATAATACTTCGGGCGTTGATAGACCATGTAATATTCCAAAAGCGATTGCAGCGCAAAACGCATCACCTACGCCTGACACACTGCAAACTTCCGTAGGAAAACCATCAATCCATGTTGTTTTCTCAGCTTCGACACAGCATGCACCCGCTTGTCCTAATGTTATATATACTTGTTTGACACCATCGTGAAGCAATATCTGCCCTGCATCTTTTATACTCTGCCGGTCATTTATTTCTCGATTCGTAATAGCACTCAATTCGCCTTTATTGGTTTTCACCGCATGTAGATATGGTAGTATCTTTCTAAATCGTGGAGCTTTCACAATAGAAACAGTATCTCCGATCAAAGTCTGTGTACACTGTTGTGCAATCATAAGTAGTTGATTTTCATTTAAATTGGCATCTAGACATACAATACGATGCTTGTTAATATAATCAGCCGCGTCTTTAAACGCACTGTCCGGAAAAGTTTCGATAAGAGATACATCTGCGGCTGCAAGCAGTAGCTCACCTTTCGTATCAAGAAATCCAAGGTACATACATGCATTAGAATCCGTTTTAATATAACTTTTATGATAATCGATCCCAACGGATTTACAGGATGCTATTAACGCATCAGAAAAAACATCTGTTCCGAAAGCTGAAATCAAGCTTGTTGAAATTCCAAGTCGTGCTGTATTCTCTGCAATATTGCGGCCAACGCCGCCACAACCGACGGAAATGTTGCTTGGATTCGAATCATGCAAATTTACGGATCCAAGAGAAAGAGCTATTATATCATATGTCGAACCCCCGATTGACACAACATCATTGACATTGTTTTCTGTCATCTGATCTCTCCAATGCACTCAGTTCACAGTGAAGCGTAAGCCATTGCGATCTTTGCGGCAATCTTACAATTATTTTTTACTAATTGCATATTTGTCTCTAAGCTAGCGCCACCGGTTACTTCCAACACTTTTCCGAGAATAAACGGTGTTGATTCCTTTCCGTGAATATGCTGTAATTCCGCCTCTGCTAATGCCTTTTCGATCGCATTGTCAATCACAGCCTTATCCATGGCGAATTCCACCGGGACAGGGCAACCGATCAGTGCCCCTCCGCGAATCCCCAAATCCCATTTGGCTTTCAACATCTGCGCAATTTCCATGCTATTCATTGAATAATCCGCTCTGAATCCGCTCTCTCTGGTGAAGAATGCAGGGAAGTCAGAGGTTTCATATCCGATCACAGGTACTCCTAATGTCTCGAGATACTCCAGCGTAAACCCGATGTCAAGAATGCTCTTGGCACCAGCACAGACAACACCAACATTGCTTTGTGAAATCTGCGGTAAGTCTGCAGAAACATCATAGCTATTCTGTACATCACGATGTACACCACCGATCCCGCCGGTCGCAAATATTGAGATCCCGGCCAACTCCGCAATAATGACGGCACTTGCTACAGTCGTCGCGCCATTTTTCTTTCCTGCCACAACCTGCCCAAGATCGCGGCGGCTTACCTTCAATACATCGTTTTTTTCAATCATGTAGTCGATGTCCTGTTTAGTTACGCCCACTTTGATCCGTCCGTCTATAATGGCTGTAGTCGCCGGCACAGCTCCGTTACTCCGAATGGTTTCCTCACAGTTTGCCGAACATTCCAAGTTCTTTGGATACGGCATCCCTTGGAAAATAATGGTGGACTCCAACGCAACCACAGGTATATTTTCATTTAATGCCTGTTGTACTTCCGGCAAAATATCAATATAGTCATTCAAGTTCATTTTGTGTCCTCCGCTTTAAACGTTATTTAATAAATTAACTGGTTTGAGTTACTTATTTTTTAGGATATCAGTTCCGTATTTCTTGCTTGATTCTCGTTCTATGACATAGGTCGGAATAGTTTGATTTTCTTGATCTGCTTCATTTTTTATATTCTCCAAAAGTGTTTTTACAGCTAGTTGGCTCATTTTATCGATGTCAATATGTGAGCATGTAATGGATGGAACGAATAATTCCGACATTTCCAAATCATCCATACTTGCAACCGCAAGTTCTTCGGGAATCAAACATCCATCACGCCATGCAGATAAAATAAACCCGTATGCCATAATATCAGTGAGTAATATCACTGCTTCAGGCTTGTCTTCGAGCGACTTGATCCATTGATACGCCTGTTTGCCACCATCTAGGCTAATGGGGAAATATGCAACTGAACAATCCGCATCCGCCAAATCGAAATCCGATACAGCTTTACGAAATCCGCTTTCACGAAGCGCAAAGGACTCACGTTCTATATCCCCGTTAACAAAGACAATTTTGTGCAATCCTTGCTTCGCAAACAGTTCAACCAGATCGTAACAGGCTTTTTCTTCCGTAAAGCAGATGGAAGAAAGACAACTCCGCGTGTCCAGATAAACGGCGGGAACAGTATTTACCGATTCGGAGATAATCTCGCCGCAACCATGTACGATAAGTCCATCGACAATACCTGCGTTTTGAACATCCACAATATGCTGTCTCATCTGTTCATCTTGCATATCGGAAACATCGATCATCAGAACACTGTACCCGTAGCTATCTACCGATTTTTGAGTAGCACCAATCAATTGAGGCATGAAACTGTTGGAAATATTGGGGATCACAAGGCCGATTTGCTTTGTGGATTGTTCACGCAACGCTTTAGCGATCCGATTGGGATGATAACCCATCTCGTCAGCGACTTGCTCCACCAATGTCCTCGTTTTTTGTGCCATATTCCGATAGTTACCAGATTTATTGAGAATAATCGATGCAGATGTCACAGAGATGCCAGCTCTGTCAGCAACATCACGCAGTGAGACTCTTTTTTGTACTTTGCCGTTCAACGATAAGCTCCTTACTCTAATTCCAAACCCTTACAATTCGGATTGCGCTCGCAATGCAGGCGTCCAATAAGGTGTATTCGCCCTTTCTTTATCCGTATCTTTCTGACTTAGTAACCAAAGACCGGTTAGTGCTGTTTCGATCATCACATCGATTCCTTGCCCCGGTTTCACCTCTTGGGATGTCGTATTGTTACAAGCACTGTTTATCGATCCACCCCGACAGTTAAATAAGGAAGAAAGGACCAATGTCGCTGCCGTTTCCCTTTCAGCATTGAGTATACCGGCCTGTTTCCAATAATCCACAACCCCATCTTCTGGATGTTGGATATATCCTAAGACCGGACGCCCCTGCCCTACATATACTGAATCATTTGATCTGGTAATGCCAACATGATATCTACCGTTTAGCGTCTGTGCCGCTTCGATCAAGGAAAGGAGCAACTCATAGTTCGCGATGGCTGGATATGTCTTCTTTACATATTCTCCGGTAAGACCTTCATCCCTTACCGCACCAGATGAAATAATCATATCTCCAACTTCAATCTCTTCCCGATGCACACCAGAGGTCCCAAGATGCAAGAACGTATCAACACCTGCATACATGACCAAATCGAGCAAAGCGATTTCCCGCTCAGGGCCGGCACTTCCAGATGAACAGATTGTCATATCCGTTCCTTTATATTTTCCAGAGAGAATCGTATACATCGGATTGCGCGTGACATCTTCTACATCCTCCATATGAGCTGCTATTCCATCAGCAGCATCACCGGCAAAGCCCAGTGGATCACGCACCGTAAGGATTGCATATCTCGGTAATTTTTCTCCCTTTTTCAATGAAGTCAATACCGATTCACCATTGACTTCGAACATGACAGGGGTAGTTTTTGAATTTGACATCAATATTTCCTCCTATTAAATCGTTTTAATACATTTTATAATATTTTATCTTATTTGTCAATAAAATTATCCATACGATTTACATAAAATCTGAACGCATTTCAATGATTTGGGTGCAGATTACTTCGTTGAAAGAAATCAAGCAAAAATCATGAAGCGAAGCGTAAAACGTCTTGAGTCGCTTGGCTACTCTGTGTCCGTGGAAGATGCTTTGGAGGATACAGCCTGAAATGAATTTACTTGTCTGCCGCTGACGCATCGGTAGATCGTGAGTTCCATACTTTCGGACAGGAAGCCGTCGGCATTCGCAGGATGGCTATTTTAGGTTGTTTTCCTCGCGGTGGATGGCGCAAGCGGTTTCGCAACAGTAACGATTGAAACGCTATTCAGTTGGAAAGTGAGAAAAACAAACCAAAATTTTGGTGTCAAACGATGGAGGTGCCGACCGATAATTGTGTTAGCCGAATCACTTCTTTCGCTGTGGCGCTGTCTGTATACAGTCCAGTGATAAGGCCCCCTCTTAGCGCACCGATGATCGCTTTGGATTTCTGTTCCCCGACTGCAATACCGATTCGATGCTCCTTCTGCTTGAGTAGCTCAAGATCAAGACCGATGATCCGTTTGTCGATCTCTTTACTGACGGATTGACCTTTGATATCGAAACAATGCCCAAGAATATCACCTACGGCGCCCAAAGAAAGAATATTCTCATACTCCATCTCACTGTACGCACCTCGTTTCCGCAAAACAGATTCATTGGATGCATAACCAATGCTGAATACAGCAATCCGTGCTGCTTTGCCATAATTGATCACATATTTGATATGCGAGTCTTCCTTCAGGATTTCAGCAATTTCTTTGCTATCGACAATCATCGGTACTGGCAGAAGATATCCCTCAGCAGAGAAAAAATCAGCCAGTTTTTCGATAATAAAATTCGACTGTGTTGAACTAACTTCACTGGCAATTGATCCATCCAGCATCACGACTTTTGCACATTTTTCTCTTATGGAAACTTCCTGTGAGAAAATTTCCGTCAGTTGTTCCATCGAGAGTCCCCATCCAACACCCAGAATGTCGTCCGGCCGGATGAGTTTACATATATCCATCGCGGCCAGCCGACACGTATCTTTAAGACGTGTATCATAGTTATCTGTAAAAGTAGGAGCGATAACAACATTGTCCATATTATAATATCTGCGAAACTCAGATTCCAGATTCTGAATAGAATCTGACGGATAATGGATCTGAAAACTAACGATTCCGCTTTCAGCCGCCTTCTTTATTAGGCGGCTCACCGTTGATTTCGATATATACTCTTCCTGGGCTATTTGATCCTGTGTCATCCCAATTTCATAGTATTTCTTTACAACGCTGATGATCAGATCGATCTCGTTATTATCTGGATTTCTAGGCATTTCAACCTCCATCTCGCAGTAAGCACAGTATTTCAACCACCGTGCCTTAATCATTATTTTAACACTTTGTTAAATGTGTGTGAGAGTTGAGTCATAGTTCTGATTACGATTGGAAGTTGACAATTTGAGAGAAATCAGACGCTTTCAGGGAAGCGCCGCCAATGAGTCCGCCGTCAATATTGGTCATCGACATCAGGCTCTTCATGTTGTCCGGCTTCATACTTCCCCCATAGAGGATACGAATTTGCGCTGCGGTATCGGAGGAATATAATTCGGCAACGGTACTCCGTATCTCTCGTATTGTATTTTCAGCTTCGACCGATGTTGCGCTCAGCCCGGTGCCGATCGCCCACACAGGTTCGTACGCGATGACAATATCCGGGACGTTTCCTTCCCCGACGTGCAAGAGAGCAAGCTTTGTTTGAGAGCGAACGACTTCGGAGGTAACGCCGTTTTGTCTCTCTTCGAGATTTTCACCCACACAAAGGATTGGTTTGAGCCGTCTTTCGATTGCCTTCATAACTTTTTTATTCACAGAAGCATCGGTTTCCGCAAAATGCTGTCTTCGCTCGGAATGTCCGAGGATGACGTATTCGACGCCGAGTTCAAACAGAGTCTGTGCGCTCGTTTCACCCGTAAAGGCTCCCGTATCCTCGAAATACATATCCTGTGCACCCAATTTGATAGTGGATCCGGCTATGGCACTTTTGGCGGCGAAGAGACAAGCTGCTGGAGGACAGACAACTACTTCGCTGCCGGATTCCGCTACGAGCGGCTTCAGCTCCTGAATCAGCGCAACCGTTTCTAAGGGAGTCTTATTGAGTTTCCAGTTCCCTGCAATGATCGGTCTTCGCATCAATATTTGTCCTTCAGTATTGTTGTGCGGCCGGTCGGACAAACGGCATTACATGCACCGCAGTTTGCGCACACGGAGGATGCGGCACCTGTATTTTGCGAGCCTGTAACGATTTGCGTACCATTGCTTGTTCCCAGTCTGGATGCGCCAGCTTTGATCATGCCAACAGCATCTTCATAGACACGAACGCCGCCGGATGCCTTCACACCGATATCCGGTCCGACCGTAGTACACATGAGCTTTACATCATCGATCGTGGCGCCTCCCGTCGAGAATCCTGTGGATGTCTTGACGAAATGGGCTCCGCCGAGTTTGCTGACGGTACAAGCTTTGACCTTTTCTTCATCGGTCAGCAGACAGGCTTCGATGATGACCTTTACGATGGCTCGTCCCTTCACGGCGCTGACTACACCTTCAATGTCTTTCAGAACCAATTTCCAGTCATCAGATTTGATCGCACCGATGTTGACGACCATATCGACTTCTTTTGCGCCCGCGGCGACCGCCCGGGAGGCTTCGTCCGCCTTGGCTTCCGGAATCATAGCGCCCAGCGGGAATCCGACGACACAGCAAGGTGCTACGCCGCTCCCCTGGAGATACTCCGCTACGAATTTGATGTATCCCGAATTCACACAAACGCTTGCGAAATTGAATTTTTTCGCCTCGTCACAAATTCTCGTAACGTCGGCCAGACTCGCGTCCGCCTTGAGTATTGTGTGATCGATATATTTTGCCAGCGAAGCCGGGCTGTATTCCAAATCCTGCTGAGCAGCAGTTCCGAAATTTTGCTTGCCGCAGATCTCGGCTATCACTTCTTTTATGATGCTATCGATATCCATTGGTTCCTCCTGTGTTGTTTTCGGTGCAGATCTTAAATAACTTCCTGCGCAATCTTGAATGTTGCGGTAAGACCGATTCTGTCTGCACCGCCGCTAATCAATTCAATTGCCTTCGAAAGTGCCTTCACCCCTCCGTCAATTTTGATCCGTACATTGTTTCCGAGAATTTCTTTCACATAGGCGATATCCGATACGTCGGCGCCCTTCCCTGAAAGTATATTTTGGATCTTTACATATTCCACGCCGCAGTCCTTTACTAGGTTGAGCACACGAATCTTTTCATCCTCGTCGAACAAAGACAATTCCACCGCCGCCTTGATCGCAGCTTTTCCGTGCGCAGCTCCCGCGATCTGAAGCAAATCTCTGCGGGCGTCTTCGAAATTTCCGGATTTGACTGCCATCGCGTTGATGGAAACATCCAGTTCTTCCGCCCCATTCAGGAGACTGTCCTTCGCATCCGCCAGCCGAGCCGCAGCAGAGAAAAGCGCATTCGGAACACCCAGAGCAGAGCACACGTTCACGCCCGATCCCCTCAAGGCATCCTTTGCCAAGGCGACATAGTATGGAGGGACACAGAGCGCGGCTATTTTGTACCGGCGTGACTCCGCGGCAGCATCCAACACGGTCTGTGCCTTCAAATCGGGAACCAAGAGTGAATGTTCCAGTTTTCCCGGTACCCCCACCGCCGTGATGCTTGGAATGCGATAACTGTTCCCCCCGTTGACAGAGAAACCGCGATCCACTTGTTTTGTAACGTCTTGAATGATCTTATCGATGTTCACTTTTTCGCTTCCTTTTTTGAAGTTCACTGCATCATCTGTTCTTCAGATATTCGGTCACATGGCCGTCGTAGCTGATATGATCCAGGATGCCGCAGATGGTGTAGTCCGCAATGATGACGCCGTCATTGAGCAGCATATTTGCCGCACCGCCATCAATATTGACAAGAACTACATCCCCTATCCCCGACTGCGCAGCATCAAAGACGATCTGGCGCGGCCCCTTGGGAACACCCTTTTCGTCCATGAACTGTACAATCATGAGCTTGTAGCCATGATAGTCTTTGTCTTTGATGGTAGATACCACATTGCCGACTACGGTAGCGAGTTTCATATAATTTTAATAGTCTCTATTTTTTCGGCAGAATTGCTTCTACGTCGTCATGAGGACTCGGAATCACGTGAACTGAATACAACTCGCCAACCCGTTTTGCGGCGGCGGCACCTACATCAACCGAAGCCTTAACCGCGCCGACGTCGCCGCGCACAAAGACCGTGACAAGTCCAGTACCGATCTGCTCCTTGCCGGTAAGGGTAACATCCGCAGCTTTTACCATCGCATCCGCAGCTTCGATCGCACCGATCAGACCCTTTGTTTCTACCATTCCCAATGCTAACTTTGTCATTTTTTCCTCCGTTCAATTTATTTGACAGAAAGACGATGATTCGTCTTTGCCCGCTTTTTTCGTATCCGGCTCGATATAGTGATCGATAAATCCGACGATTGCCGCATCCACTGGCGTCAGAGCCTTGCGAAACATCCTCGCCGCTTCCTTCGAGCCAATCAAATAGACAAAATCGTTTTGCCCGGCCTGACGTGTTGAATCCGCGGCTACGATGATCTCCTTCGGCTGCCCGTTTTCAATCTTCTGCACGAGTAGCAAGGGAATTCCCTCAATCTCGGGATCCTTTACCGTGGAGACGACGCGTCCGACGACTTTACCCGGATACATCTTTCGTTCCTACGCCTTTGGTGCGATTGTGAGTCTGGGAAGAATCCCTTCTACATCGTCGTCCGGGCTGGGTATTACATGAATACCATAAAGGTTGCCCACTGCTTTTGCCGCCGCTGCGCCGGCGTCTACTGCCGCTTTGACTGCACCGACATCGCCGCGAACCATAACAGTGACGAGTCCGCTGCCGATTTGCTGTCTTCCGATCAATTTGACACCGGCTGCTTTTACCATCGCATCCGCTGCTTCAATTGCGCCGATCAAGCCTTTTGTCTCGATCATCCCCAGTGCCTGTTTTGCCATAACTTTTTCCTCCTTTAAACTAACGCACGAACTAAATCAGGATGAGGAGAAGGTATCACTACACTCTCCGCTACCAATCCCTGGACTTCTTCAAGGGCATTTGCTGCCCGGATCGCGGAATTCACTGCTGCGACTTCTCCCGTCAGTATGATGAACGCCTTCCCGCCTAAGCCTCTGCCCATCCTTACTTCGATCAATTTGACGTCCGCCGCCTTTACCATCGCATCTGCCGCCGTAACGGCTGCGCACAGAGAGAACAATTCTACAGAGCCGACTGCTCTGACTTTGCCGAAATCATTGCACATCACGATTGCCGGGGCCACTTGCGCGTCTACATTCGGAATCACGATGCTGTCTACGAGCTTCATGCCGCAGGATTCGGTTCCTGCCGCGACAGAGGATTTCACGGCTGCGACCTCACCAGTCACGACCACGATATATTTCCCTGCACAGACAGGATGCGCGGAAACGAGTTCGACGTCCGCCGCTTTGAGCATAGCGTCTCCCATTTCAATTCCCGCTGGTATACTGATTACCTCTATCATTCCCAATGCGTGTTTCATGCTGTTATCCTTATATATTGCTCTGTGATTTCCGAAACGCTTCCATTGATACTGGCGTGAATTTCCGCACCGATCGCTTTTTCCGGGATCCTGGCAATGTGATCGCCCTTCTTCACTTTCTGCCCCTTGCTGACGGTCGGCACCGAGGGAACACCCACATTCATCTTCAGGGAAATCTGCACTTGATTTGTTTGAATGACTTCCTCCTGAAGCGGGGCCTCCACATCGTATTTCGTGACGCCCAGGCGGGAAATCATACGCGATACAGGAAGCCTCTTTGCCGCCAGTCCCTTGTCAACAGACGTAAAAATTTCTTTTCGCGGCCTGACGCCGTTCGCCATCAGCATCCCTTTGATCTGTGACATCACTATAGCGGGTTTCAGACCAAAATTGCAGGCATAATAAGTACAGATCCCGCAGTCGCAGCAAGAGAAATCTCCGTTGACGTCTTCAATCAGGCCCGTATTCTGTGCAAAGCTGCGCATCGCCTTGTGCGGTTCCACATGGAGACCGAGTGAATTTCTCGGGCACATCTGTGTGCACATGGTACACTGGCAACAAACCGCCTTGATCAGCTGCAAATTCATCTCGGGACTCTTCATCGCAAGCAAAGGATGATTCACGGGTATCGCCAGGATCCCCCCCGTCGTCTTTGTCACGGGGATATCCGGATCTGGCACGATTTTTCCCATACAGGGGCCGCCTATGATATAGGCGACGTCCTCTGTAGGGCCGCCGACTATGTCAAGCAATTCCTTTGCAGAGATCCCTACGGGTACGTTCAGTGTCGCCGGCGTTTTGACTGCTCCGCCGACCGTGACATATTTCTCTGTTACGGGAATACCCTTTTGCGCATCGGCGATATGAATCAGGGAACTAACATTGGAAACGACGGCGCCCACATCCAGCGGAAGCCCACTTGTCGGCACGACTTTGCCCGTGATCTCATAGACCATTTGCTGTTCATCGCCGGCAGGATAGTAGCTTTTCATGATGTGAAGGCGAATATTTTTCTCGCCTTTTATTTGCTTGCCGAGTGCTTCGATAGCATCTTCATAGTGATCCTTTAGGGCAATCACTCCCTGCTTTGCCTCTGTCGCTTCCATGACATATTTCAGTCCGGCTACCACCCTGTCGGTATGGAGCGCCATGACTTGCTGGTCGACACGAAGCAGCGGCTCGCATTCGGCACCATTGCCGATGACAAGCTCCGCTTTTGTGCTGATCTTTATGTGCGCAGGAAATCCAGCACCTCCGGCGCCAATCACTCCTGCTTTTTTCACATTCTCAACGATGCTCATCTGCTTCCTGTCTCACCTATACAATTCTGAAATCGCCGTGTACGACGCATCTTCTGGAACGTGTGAACGACTTGGCGCTCGTGAGTCCTTCGCCGGTAGGCGTCGCAATGGTAAGCGTTGCATGGCCCTCTCCGTTGAACCCAAGACCTGAGTACGAAGGCCCATTTTTGACGAAAATCGTCGTGTCCATCTTTTCTGCGGCACGCGACATATTGTGAATATTCGTGGAATGGATTATGGCCGAATGCCGGTTGCCATGTTCCGCTTTGAATGCCTCTTCGAGCGCTTCGTCGAAAGAATACACGCGAACCATACCCAGCACGGGCATGAGCATTTCGATCTGAACGAAGGGATGATTCTTGTCGACTTCCGCAATCACGAGACGAGGTTTGCCGATGTAGCTGACGCCGGATTCGTCCAAGATATACGTAGCGTCGCGTCCGACATATTTTCGGTTGACCATATAGATGCCGTCTTTCTGTGTGAATACCGCAGCTACGATCTTGTTGATATCTTCTCCGGTCACCTTGAAACATCCCTGCCCGAGCATTTCGTTGGTTAGTCGGTCAAACACGGCGTCGACGGCAAAGACTTCTTTTTCCGAAACACAGAGCACGTTGTTGTCATAACTGGCACCGTCCACAATGTCCTTGGCACTGCGGATGATCTCTGCTGTCTCGTCGACAATGACGGGCGGATTGCCGGGGCCGGCCGCAATGCATTTTTTCCCGGATTTCATGGCGACAGATACGACCGCTTCGCCACCCGTGACAACCAATAGCATGATGTCGGGGTGTTCCATTATGAATTTGCCGGAATCCAGTGTGGGTTCCTTGGGCGTCGTCATCAGGCCGGTCGGCCCGCCTGCTGATACCACCGCTTCATTGAGGATACGGATGGCTTCCTGCGAGGCGCGCTTTGCCACAGGATGTGGGTTGAATACAACGGCATTGCCTGCCGCGATCATGCTGATGCTATTGTTGATGACGGTCGCTGTCGGGTTCGTGGAGGGAGTGATCGCACCGATTACGCCGTACGGAGCCATTTCCACCAAGGTCAGACCCAAATCTCCCGAAAAGGCGACGGGGTGCAGATCCTCGATGCCGGGCGTCTTGATCGCCGCAAGCTGATTCTTCGCGATCTTTTGTACGACGGAGCCATAGCCGGTATCTTCGTGCGCAAGCGCGGCAAGGTATTTCGCATTTTCAAGAGCCGCATTTCGCATTGCCGCAATGAGTGCACCTCTTTTCTCAAGCGTTTCCTTCTTCAGGATTTCTTGGGCAGCCTTTGCCGCAGCGATCGCATCATTGGGATCGTCGAATAACCATCCGTTACGATTGGACGGAACGAACTGGAGCGCCGCCGCACTGCCGCCATCGCCAAGATCCAGCCTTTTGATGGTTTCCGTTATGATTTGTCTGATGTACTCTTCATTCAATGCCATGTCAGCCTCTTCCTATCTAAACTTTTCAAAGATCCGGCTTCCATTCAAATCTATGGAATCAATGATCGCGATGATAGACTGATCTACCGGTTTGTTTTCGGTGATCGACGTCTGCCTCGAAGAGCTTCCGCCGACACACATGACGACTTCGCCTTCACCAGCACCCACCGCATCAATTGCCACAAAGACGTCGCCTTTTTCCTCGAAGGTTTCAAGGGAAATGGGTTTCACAATGAGCAGCTTCAGCCCGTGCAATTTTTCCGACTTATTGGTGCTGACCACCGTTCCTTTTACTTTTCCGATTTGCATTTGCTACTCCTGTCAACTCACAATTAATTAATTTCGATACCCAGTTCCTTCGACTTATCAGCCGCCGAGGGAGTGATGAGGGCTCTGGCGACGGTTCGCACTTCCGTAAGTCCCGCCTTGAATGCCGCAACGACGTCGGTTTCCGTCACGAGGGCCAATACACCTGTTTCCTCGCTCCGGCAGCGGTAAGTGATCGTTTTGATCCCGATATCCGTCAGAGTCTGGAGTGATGTGACAATCTTTTCGTAGAAGGTATTCCGCTTGAAATCCGGCGGTTCGAAATCCAAAAGCAAGCATACATTCTTTTCCCACAGCAGGCTGCGGGTAATCAGAAATTCGACGAATTCGGTATCGTTTCCTTCAGCGATGTTTTCAAGCAGTTTGATTTTCGGCGTCAGCAAGACTACGTTTTTCATGCCGCTGATGATGCTTAGCACCTTTTCCGTACCAACTTCATTCACATCGGTTACACGTTCTAGCTTCGAGGACACTTCGGCGTCATTGCATTTGAAATAATACACATCGTCCGTCCCAAAATTGGCCCGGACGCTCTCTTGCACTCGGTCAAACGACGGCACAAAGGAAGAAACGATCACCGCCGTTCCATTTGCAGGCAAAGTCTTGGGCTCCGCAGCGCTGATTCGGTAAAGGACTTCGCGTACAATGCGATCCACAAGAAGGTTTTGAAGTTCTTTGCTGTCGTCCACTCCCACTGTCTGCTCCGCTACACTATCTCCAACAAATCGCCACCATGAATCATCGCTGCGTTTGCCTCATCCTGATCGATGTGGGCTTCCATCTCATGTTTGTCGCCGCTTCTGACGACAACATTACCGAGTATCGCACTTCTGGTTCCGTTCTTCCGCAGTGTC
>BNUG01000057.1 GCA_025997195.1 Clostridia bacterium
CTTTTGTGTAATGCTCAGTTGCATATCCGCTTTCATGGAACAATCATATCATGATATACTGGTCAGACTACAGGAGGAATTATGAAAAAAGAAATTAAAATCGGCCTGCTTGGTCTTGGGAACATCGGAACCGGTACCTACAAAGCGCTCGAACTCAATCGTGCGCATATCGAAGAAACACTCGGCGCGGCTCTTCAGATCAAGCACATTCTCGAGAAAGATGTGACGCGCGATAGAGGGATCGCGATCGATCCGGCTCTGTTCACACAAGATCCGGCTACCATTTTTGACGACCCCACGATCGATGTTGTGATCGAACTCCTTGGCGGTATCGAGCCCGCGACCTCCTTTATGGTATCCGCGATGAAAGCAGGTAAGCATGTGGTTACGGCCAACAAAGCAGCCTTGGCAGCCAATTTGGAACTGCTCACAAATACAGCCGCGGAAAACGACGTAAAACTGCGCTATGAAGCAAGCGTCGGAGGCGGCATTCCACTGATCGGAGCCATCACAGAATCTCTGAACGCCAACGTTTTTTCAGAACTTCTCGGCATTTTGAATGGCACGACCAATTATATCCTCTCCAAAATGTCAGACGAAGGCCGCGCCTACGATGAAGTGCTGAAGGAGGCGCAGGAAAAAGGCTTCGCCGAAGCAGATCCCACGGCGGATGTGGAAGGCCATGACGTCGCAAACAAACTGTCAATTCTTATGTCTCTCGTGTTCGGCAAGCGCGTGCTGCCGGACGATATTCCAACCACCGGCATCAGCGCAATCACGAAAGACGACATCGCAGAGGCGGATAGCCAGGGCTGTGTCATCAAACTGCTGGCCAGCGCGTACAGAACGCCGGACGGCCAAATCGAATGTTTTGTGCAGCCGACCTGGCTCAACAAAACGCACCCGCTTGCAGGGGTGCGTAATGAATTCAATGCGCTCTTCCTCAAAGGAAATGCTGTTGACGATTTGATGTTTTACGGCAAAGGTGCCGGGCCGTTTCCGACGGCGAGCGCCGTCCTCGGCGACGTGATCGCCATCGCCCGCGGTTAACTCCGGATGATCTCGATCTCCTGACCGTTGGCCAATCCTGCCGCATTGGCTTCGTCCGTATCGACGTGGAATTCACGTTCGTGCGCGTCACCGGAACGAATCAGGACACCCTGAAAGATCAACGGCCGTGTGCCGAATGTCTGCACGTCCACCAAATCTTTGTCTTTCACACCGGCTTCCAGCGCCTGCGCAGGGGAGAGATGAATATGCCGCAGCGCGACGATCGCACCTTCCGCCAGTTCGACTTCCCCCGCGGGCCCGATCAGTTTGACGGCGGCGGAGCCTTCGAGTTTGCCGGATTCGCGTATGGGCGCGTCGATTCCCAGCGCTCTGGCATCTGTCAGAGCGACCTCCACCTGCGTCTGCGGGCGGGTGGGCCCAATGATGCGGACGCCTTTAAACGTCGACTTCGGTCCGACGATGTCTACCTTTTCTTCTGCTGCGTACTGCCCCGGCTGCACGAGTTCTTTGTACGGCGTAAGTTTCGCGCCGGGCCCAAACAGCCGTTCCAGATCGCCGTCCGAAAGATGCAAATGTTTGTTTGAAATCCCAATTCCTACTTTGTAACCCATTTTTCCCTCCTGTACGCTTGTTTATAACTGTCATTCCCGCTTGTTTATAACTGTCATTCCCGCTTGTTTATAACTGTCATTCCCGCGAAGGCGGGAATCTCTAAACGATCGTTACCCTAAGATTCCCGCCTACGCGGGAATGACAGCGTAGTTCGTAGGAATGACCAAACGAACTTTACCATAATAACATTTCTGTCGCCGCCACTGTGTCTGTCCCGTCGGAATCCGGAATCTCCTGTTCCGTATTTCCGCCGTTTTCGCCGGATTCTTCCTGCTCGATGGCGGCAATATACGGCAGATTGCGGAACCGTTGATCCGCATCGAGACCGTAGCCGATCAAAAACGCGTCCGGTGCCTCAAATCCAATATAATCCGCTTCGATCTCGACACGACGTCCCGAAGGTTTGTCCAGCATCGTACAAATCTTCAAACTAGCCGGTTCGTGTCCGGAGAGGTATTTGCAGAGATATTCGAGTGTCATGCCGCTGTCGACGATATCTTCAACGATGATCACATGCTTGCCTTCGATATCGTTGTTCAAATCTTTATTGATTTTCACGACGCCGCTCGACTTTGTTGATGCGCCATAGCTGGATACAGACATGAAATCCAGCGTGGTATCCAGTTTGATCGACTTCACCACTTGCGCCAGCCAAAGAACCGAGCCGGTCAGGATGCCGATCAACAATACATCTTTACCGGCATAGTCCTTGGTGATCTGCGCGCCGATCTCCTGCGCACGGGCTTCGATCTCCTCCTGCGAAATGAGAAGGCGCCCTTCCCGGTAGTTATTTTGACTCAATTCTTTCCCTCCGATCCGGCATAGATCCATGGTTCGATCGCGTTCAGCAACTCTTCCACACCCGTTCGCTTGAGCGCGGACACCGGAATGACCGGCGTGTCCGCCGCCGCCCCGAGAGTCTTTCGAATCAGGCTCGCTTGTTTTGCGTAGGCACCCCGGGAGACCTTGTCTGATTTGGTCGCGATGATCGGTCCAACCAAACCATGATGCGCCAGAAATCCGAAGAGTTCCGCATCCATCCCGGTCGGCTCGTGGCGAATATCCACGAGCAGGCACACCGCTTTCAGGGAACCTCTGTCAATCAAATAGGCATCGACCATTTCACCCCATTTTTCGGTGATACTCCGCGATACTTTCGCGTACCCATAGCCCGGCAAATCGACGATACGAAATTCATCGTCGTTGACCGCATAAAAATTGATCGTTTGCGTCTTGCCCGGGCTTCCGCTGACACGCGCCAAATGTTTCCGATTTGTTAACAAATTGAGCAAGGAACTCTTGCCAACATTGGAACGTCCCGCAAAGGCGATTTCCGGGGGGCCTTCCGGCGGATACTGCGCCGGACGAACCGCCACCTGGAGCAGATCAGCTTTTTTTATCCACATTCGTCTTGCGCTTCGGTTTCGGTTTCGGTTTCAGCGGCCTTGTCAAAACGTGCGGAAAAGCTTCCTTCGCTTGTTCGACCAGTACGAACTCAACTACCTTCCGGACCTCATCGGGAATCTCTTCCAGATCCTTTGCGTTGTCTTTGGGCAGCAACACCTTGCGAATTCCGGCCCGGTGAGCGGCCAGAACCTTCTCCCGGATCCCGCCGACAGGCAGAACCTTGCCGATCAAGGTGATCTCCCCCGTCATAGCCACTTCCTGACGCGCCGGAATACCGGTGAGCGTCGAAATCACAGCCGTGCACATCGTCACACCGGCCGACGGACCATCCTTCGGCGTCGCGCCCTCCGGGATATGCATATGAATATCACACTTGCTATAAAATGCCGGATCGATGCCGATTTCCTCGGCGATCGAACGAATATAGCTGATACCGGCAGTCGCGGACTCTTTCATGACGTCGCCAAGCTGCCCCGTCAGCACTACGCCGCCCTTTCCCGGCACCGAACTCGTCTCGATCGACAAGGTCGTACCACCGACCGCCGTCCATGCCAAGCCTGTTGTTACGCCGACCAACGCCGTATTCGCTACCATGTCGTAGTGAAAAATTCTCTTCCCAAGGTATTTTTCCAAATTCTTCGGCGTCACAGAAACCTTTGCTGACTTTTTTTCCACGATGCGCCGCGCCGCTTTTCGGCAGATGCCCGCGACTTTTCTCTCGAGGTTGCGGACGCCAGATTCCCGTGTATAATAATCGATGATATCGCGCAAGCCGCCGGTTGAGATCGTTAGCAGCTCCTTTGTCAGTCCATGCTCACGCAGCTGCTTCGGAATCAGATATTTCTCCGCGATCTTCAATTTTTCAAGTCCGGTATAGCCGGGGACTTCGATGAGTTCCATGCGGTCAAGCAAAGGCCTCGGAATCGTCTCCACCGTGTTCGCTGTCGTGATGAAAAACACTTTGGACAGGTCAAACGGAAATTCAAGATAGTGATCCGTGAACTCTTTGTTTTGCTCCGGATCGAGCACTTCGAGCAAGGCCGACGCAGGGTCTCCGCGGAAATCGTTCCCAATTTTGTCGATCTCATCGAAGAGGAAGACGGGATCCATCGTCCCTGCTTCTTTCATACCATTGATGATACGGCCCGGAATGGAGCCAATGTAAGTACGCCGATGTCCGCGGATCTCCGCCTCATCGCGAACGCCGCCAAGGCTCATGCGCACAAAATTCCGGCCCATCGCTTTGGCTACGGATTTCGCAATACTCGTCTTGCCAACGCCGGGAGGCCCCACCAAACAGAGAATCGGCGCCTTGAGCTCGGGCGCGAGTTCCATAACGGCCAAATATTCCAGGATTCTCTCCTTCACTTTTTCCAGCCCATAATGATCGTCATTCAATTTCTTCTCCGCCGCCGGCAAATCGATTTCTTTGCCGTCGAATTTGTTCCACGGCAAGTCAAAGACCCAATCCACATAGCTTCGAATCACCGTCGCTTCCGCGGATCCCGGCTGCATCTTCACAAGCCGCCTGATTTCTTTTTCGACTTTCGCATGGGTTTTCTCCGGCAGATTCAATTCTTTTAGCTGTTTCAGAAAATCTTCCGACTCTTCTTCAAAGCTTTCTCCGTCGCCCAGTTCTTCCCGAATGGTCTTGAGCTGCTCACGCAGATAGTATTCCTTTTGATTTTTGTTGATTTTCGAACGCACTTTCTTCGAAATTTCCTGTTCGATGCGCGCGATCTCAATTTCCTTCTTGATCACATTGCTGATGAGCGTGAGCCGAGCCTCCAAATCAAATGCTTCCAGCACCTGCTGTTTGATTTCGACTTTGAGATCCATATGCGAAGCGATCGTATCGGCGATCGTGCCCGAAGCTTCCAAAGATTCCACAGAAGCGAAAGCATCCCCCGACGCTTTCTCCGACATCGACAAATATTCCTCAAAGTCGTCGAGCAGCATACGCGTGAGCGCCTCAATACGAGGCGGTATTTCGAAGAGATGTTTTTCAATGATTTCCGTAACAACAGCCTCGGCATAGGAGACCTCGGAGACAATCTCCTCGACTTTGCCCCGGCGCTGGCCTTCGACCAAAACACGGATGGAGTCTCCGGGCAGCTTCAGCATCTGTTTGATCTTCGCGATGCAGCCGACAAAATAATAATCATCGGCTGTCGGCAACTCGGTATCCGCATTGCGCTGCGTTGCGAGGAAAACCGTTTGATTGCTCATCATCGCCTTTTCGAGTGCGTTGATGGATTTTTCCCGGCCGATGTCGAAATGAAATACCATTGACGGAAAGGCTGTAAGGCCGCGTAGCGGAATCAGCGGCATGATTTCGCTGACGCCTTCATACCAATACCTTTCTGTGATTTCAGACGGTTCGTCGTCTTGTTCGCTATCGAAATCGTCACTCATGAAACACTTTGTTCCTCTATTACTTCTGTAGCTTTCTGCTGCCGCTTTTTCTCCGCCAATACCAGGGTTGGCCCCGTATCTTTTTCGATCGCCGCGCCCGTAATGACCACTCTCTTGATATCCGACCGGGAGGGAATCTCAAACATGATATCCGTCATCGTATGTTCAAAGATGCTGCGCAGCCCCCTGGCGCCGGTCTTTCGAAGGATCGCTTTTCCCGCGATTTTCCGAATCGCCTCTTCCTCGATCTCGAGTTCCACGCCGTCCAGTTTGAACAATTTCTTGTACTGTTTGAGCAGCGAGTTCTTCGGCTCTGTGATGATCTTTATGAGCGCATCGACGTCGAGTTCCTGCAAGGTACACATGACGGGGAGACGCCCAATGAATTCAGGAATCAAACCGTATTTGAGCAGGTCTTCGGACTGCAGTTTTTTCAGTACGTCCGCCGTCTCCGCCTTGTTCAGCTTGACCTCGCTGTTGAAGCCGATGGTCTTTTCGCCAATCCGTCGCAGGATGATCTTGTCGAGACCGTCGAAAGCGCCGCCGCAGATAAAGAGCACATTTGTCGTATCGAAGGGAATAAACTCCTGATGCGGATGCTTGCGCCCGCCTTGCGGCGGCACATTGGCGATCGTTCCTTCAATGATTTTGAGCAGCGCCTGCTGTACGCCTTCGCCCGACACGTCGCGCGTGATCGAGACATTGTCGCCTTTGCGCGAGATCTTGTCGATCTCGTCGACATAGATGATGCCCTTTTCGGCCTTGGCGATGTCGCCGTCGGCCGCCTGAATGAGTTTGAGCAGGATATTCTCCACGTCCTCACCCACATAGCCGGCTTCCGTCAGCGCCGTTGCGTCGGCAATCGCAAACGGGACATTGAAGATCTTGGCAAGTGTCTGGGCAAGCAACGTTTTCCCGGAACCTGTCGGGCCGATCATCACGATATTGCTCTTTTGGATTTCAACGCCATCGTTGTCGTAAGGGCCCTGAAGCGTGATGCGCTTGTAATGATTGTAGACCGCTACAGAAAGCACTTTTTTCGCCTCATCCTGACCGATCACATAGTCCGAAAGCGCATTGAAGATCTCTTGCGGCTTCGGCACATAGAGCTTACCCGAATCGCCGCCGTACATGCGGTTTTCACGTGCATATTCTTCCTCTTCTTCGCGTAGGATATCGATGCACAGTTCAATACAGTCATTGCAAATATAGACGTTCGGACCCGCTACGAGCCGTTTTACCTCATCCTGTGATTTTCCGCAAAACGAACACTTTAATTGCTTTTTATCGTCCTGACCTACCATTTATTTCTCCAATCCGCTCTTGATTTCCGGGATGACCCTGGACGTGATCACTTTGTCGATCAGTCCATACTCAGCCGCCGCCGCCGCAGACATGAAATTGTCCCGGTCTGTGTCGGCTGCGATACGCTCCAGCGTTTGTCCCGAGCGCTCCGCCAAAATCGTATTCAGTTTTTCACGCGTCTTTAAAATATGATCCGCCGCGATCTTGATATCGGACGCCTGTCCCTGTGCGCCGCCCAGGGGCTGGTGAATCATGATCTCCGCGTTCGGCAGCGCAAACCGCTTGCCTTTCGCGCCGGCGGTCAGCAGGAAAGCGCCCATACTTGCCGCCATTCCGACACAGATCGTCGAGACGTCCGCGCGGATATACTGCATCGTATCGTAAATCGCAAAGCCGGCCGAAACGCTCCCGCCCGGGCTGTTGATGTACATATTGATGTCCTTCTCACTGTCCTCCGCCTCGAGAAACAGCAGCTGCGCGACCACAAGACTCGCGATATGATCATCGATCGCTTCCCCTAAAAAGATGATACGATCCTTGAGCAGTCTCGAATAGATGTCAAAACTACGCTCCCCGTGTCCGGTTTGCTCGATTACCATTGGAATCAATGCCATGATTTTCCTCCTTCTTTTCGCAGTTGCTATTCGTTTTCTACGATTGCGTTTTCGTAGATATAGTCGACTGCTTTCCTGTTCATAATATCTTCCTTCAACATACTGATCTGATAATCGCCGAGAACCTCGCGCAATTTCTCCGGTTCCATGCCGTATTGCTCGGCCATCCTTTCAATCTCGGCATCCAGTTCCTCGTCCGACGCCGTAAAACCCTGGAGCCGGGCGATGTTTTGGATCAGCAGTTTCATTTTGACCCGTTTATAGGCGTCTTCTTTGATGTGATCGCGCAGTTCCGACGGATCCTGCTTGGTGATCTTAAAATACGTTTCGAGATTCACCCCTTGCTTCAGGATCCCCTGTTCGAACTCTTTGAGCTGTGCATCGATTGCGTCTTCGACCATCACCTCGGGAATATCGAACTCGTTTGCTTCGTAGATCTGTTCGAGGATCGCATCCTTCACCTCATACTCGGCGCGCTTCTCAGCCTGTTCGGTGAGTTTTGACCGGATATCGGCTTTGAATTCGTCCAGCGTATCGAACTCACTCACATCCTGCGCAAATTCATCGTTCAACTCGGGTTTTTCTTCTGTTTTGACCGTATGAATTTTGACTGCGAATTCCGCCTCTTTCCCGGCAAGTTCCTCGGCCGAGTAATCTTCCGGGAACGTCACACGAACCGTAGTCTCCTCGCCGGCCTTTTTGCCGACAAGCTGTTCCTCAAATCCCGGAATGAGTTTCCCGGAACCGATCTCAAGACTTTGCCCTTCCGCTGTGCCGCCTTCAAACTCTACGCCGTCGACCGAACCGCGGTAATCGATTTCGACGGTATCGCCGTCCTGCGCCTCGCGGTCGACTTCGATGATACGCGCATTGCGTGACCGCGCTTCCTCAATCTGCTTATCCACGTCTTCGTCCGTTACAGGATATTCCACGGATTCGACCTTGACCCCTTCATAATCCTTCACCTCAACCTCGGGCGGTGTCGCCGTTTCGACGTTCACGGTGAAGCCCTCGCCGTGTTTGAGTTCCGTCACATTCAGCTTCGGCCGGTCGATCGGGTCAATCCCCAGTTCGGCAAGCGCTTCCGGATAAGCTTTCTGAAGCAGGCTGTCCACCGCATCCTCATCGAAGATCCCCGTCCCATAGCGCTGCATGATCAGCTTCCTCGGCGCTTTGCCCTTGCGAAATCCATCGATTCGGAACTGATCTTTGGTTGCCTTATACGCCTCGATCAGCGCGTTTTCAAATTCTTCCGCAGTGAATTCGATTTGAAATTTTGCTATGTTGCCATCCTTCTCCGTAAAACTCGCCTTCATGAACCCGTTTCCTTCCGTTCGCCTATTTCCATTTCATTCAATAAACATCAAACTGAGCGCGTACGCACTCAGTTTGACATTCTATCATATTTCGTTCCCGTTGAAAACTATCTGTTATTTTCGCCCGGCGAATCCCTGAACGGGTTTTCTTCTTCCTGAATCTTGTTCAATTCCGAAGCCGAGACCAGTGTTAGATCCGTTTTCTGTTCTTCTCCATCCCGCAAATAGGTCACCTTGATGGTATCTCCGGATTCATAACCAAGAAGCAGTTTGACAAGCTGCGAGGATCCGTCGATCTCGTGCTCGTCCACCGATGTGATCACATCTTTGACCTTGAGACCGGCTCGTTCGGCCGGAGAGCCGGGATTGACGTCCGTAAGCACAGCGCCCCTGTCCGCCAGGATTTCTACGTTTGGATAATTTTCTTTGATCACCTCTACGTTTGCTGCGCTCACGCCCATATAGACACGCTCGAAACTACCGTCTCGGATGACCTTCTCGATGATCGGAATCGCCGTATTGATCGGGATGGCAAAGCCCATTCCCTCCGCCTGTGCTTTTGCGGAATTGACGCCAATGACCTGACCTTTGCTGTTCAGCAGCGGTCCGCCCGAATTGCCGGGATTGATGGCGGCATCCACCTGAATCAGTTCGTCCATCGTGACAACATTGCCGCCCATCTCGTCGGAAACGGTGATCGTCCGGTTAAGCCCGCTGACAACACCCTGCGTAATGCTGCCATTGAACGCAAGCCCAAGCGGATTTCCGATGGCCGCTACATAGCTGCCGATCGCTACCTCGTCCGAATTTCCCAGTTCGACCGGAGAAAGTCCTTCCGCTTCGATCTTGACGATAGCCAAATCGAGGGAGGCGTCATTCCAGATCACCCTGCCGGCAACTTCTTCGCCCGTCGAAAGCACGACAGTAATGTTGTTCACGGTACCATCCATGACCACGTGAGAATTGGTAAGAATATAACCCTGCGTGTCGAGCACCATGCCCGAACCGACGCCTTCTACTTCCTCTTCGCGCGCACCAAAGAAATAATCCTCGTTGACGATCTTCCCCGTTGACCGAATCCCGACTACGCTCGACAGCACCTTTTTTGCGACCGCTTCGGTCACTGTGATGTCCTCGGAGACAGCATTGATCGTCATATTGTTTCCGTCTCCAACAGCCGGGATTGCACCGCCACCGTTCACGTTGGCACCAATCAGTCCGCCGCCAACGCCGGACGCGGCGCAGCAGATCGCAATAATGACCACAAGCGCTGCCGTGCTCAAATTAGATTTTCTCTCCTTCTTGGGCTTTTTCACCGGTATTGGCGGTTGCGGCGGCGTTTGCGCATAGCTTGGCCTCGCGTAACCGGGCGGCACATAAGTCGGCCCTGCATAAGTTCTGGGCGGCGTATAGCCGGGCGGTGTATAGCCGGGCGGCGTATAGCCAGGTTGGCCGTACCCTTGCTGCCCCGCATAGCCTACTCCCGCATAACCGCCCTGTCCCGCCTTGGGGTCGGGCTGGGAATAGGCCGGCTGCGCCGTATCAGGAGTGGCCGGCGGCGCTTCTTGCGACTCGGGAGCGGCTGGCTGCGGACTGTGCGATGCCGACTGAATTTCCGGTGTTTCCGCCGGCTGCGCAACAGGGGAAGCCGGCGCAGGCACCGGAGGGGTTTCCGGCGCCTCTTGTTCAAAAATATGCGGTGTGGTTTGGTCTGCCTGAGGCGGTCGCACAAAATCATCCAAATTGTCTGTTTCGTTCATTTCATCGTCGTACATAACGTTCCTCCTTGTGACGGTATTTTGTCGAAATAATATATTACGCCGCTGAAATGAACCATAAAATGGAGTCTACATTGATGCGCTTATCTGTCAATGTCAGCCTTCGGCCAATTGCTTATATCCGGCAAGCCGCTCTTTCGCATCCGCTTCACATTCTTCGAAGAGGGCTTCGGACACATCCGGGAATTCCGCAGCCAGAGAAGCGTACCGCTGCTGATCCAGGATGAAATCCCGGAAGGATGCCGTCGGCTCTTTGCTGTCGAGCGAGAAGGGATTGGCGCCTGTCTTTTTGAGTTCCGGATTGTAACGGTACAGCTGCCAGTAACCGCAGGCCACGGCGTCCTTCGTATTTTCCTGCGTCTTGCCCATGCCGTTTTTCATGCCGTGGTTGATGCAGGGGGCGTAGCAGATGATCAGAGAGGGGCCGTCGTAGGCTTCCGCCTCCAGGATGGCTTTCATAAATTGATTTTTGTCCGCGCCCATGCCGACCTGCGCGACATAGACGTAGCCGTAATTGACCGCCATCATGCCGAGGTCCTTTTTCTTCAGACGCTTGCCCGATGCGGCAAATTTCGCGATGGCCGCCGCGGGGGTGGATTTCGACGCCTGACCGCCCGTGTTGGAATAGACTTCCGTGTCAAAGACGAGAACGTTCACATTTTCGCCGGAAGCCAGTACATGGTCAAGACCACCGTAACCGATATCATAGGCCCAGCCGTCGCCGCCAAGCGCCCAGACGCTCTTCTTCATCAGATAGTCCTTGTGCGCGAGAATCTCGCGGGCGGCGCCGCAAGCCGGACAGTCACAGAGTTTTTCTCCCGCTTTTTTCGCGGCTTTTACCTTTACGCGCGCTTCTTTGTATTCGGGGCCCGCGTTTTTCAGGAATTCCAGGGCTTCGTCGATTGTCATGATATTGGCTTCGAGGGCGCGGATGTATTTGTCAGCCGCCGTGCGTCCCGCTTCACCGCTGTCCTCCATGGAAGCAAGCCATTCTTTTGCCGCCTTTTTCAGCGCCGGCCGCGTAAAGGGAACCGCGATCAGTTCACGCGTTTTCATAACGAGTTTTTCGCGGATCTGCTTGGTCGCCACCGCCATACCGAGCGCGTACTCGGCATTGTCCTCAAAGAGCGAATTGGCCCAGGCGGGGCCGCGTCCGTTCTCGTCCGTACAGTACGGCGTCGACGGAGCCGAAGCGCCCCAGATCGAGGAGCAGCCTGTCGCGTTGGCGATCATCATGCGGTCGCCGAAGAGTTGCGTGATGACCTTGATATACGGCGTCTCACCACAGCCGGCACAGGCGCCGGAAAACTCGATATAGGGCTTCGCAAATTGACTGCCCTTGACAGACTGTTTCGCCATAATGCCATCCCGGATTGGCAGCGTGGTGAAGTAATCCCAGTTTGTCTCGTCCGCCTTGTCCCAGCCGGCCACGCTCATCACTAAGGCCTTTTCTTTCGCCGGGCAAACGTCGGCGCAGTTGCCACAGCCCATACAGTCGAGCGGGCTGATCTGCATGCGGTATTCGAGATCTTCAAAGCCCTTGCCCGTCGCAGGAATCGTTTCAAAAGATTCCGGAGCCGCCGCTTTTTCCTTGGCCGTCAGCAAAGCGGGCCGAATACTCGCGTGCGGACAAACAAAGGCGCATTGATTGCACTGGATGCAGTTTTCTTTGACCCAGGACGGGATGGTGATGGCCACGCCGCGTTTTTCATACTGCGATGTTCCGGACGGGAACGTACCATCCTCACGGCCGACAAAACGGCTCGCCGGCAAACCATAACCTTCCTGGCGATTCATCGGCACGAGGACGTCCGAGATAAACGCCGGGACTTTCTTTACAGGCTTTCCGCGAACGCGCACTTTCTCCGGAGCATCCCGTGACGCGCGGTACCGCCCAGAACCCGGATATTTTCTTCCAGGCCAGAGAAGCTGCGCAGCCGTATTATGATCGGCTTCCCGGCATCGTGGCGGAGGAACTCGCGAAGGTCAGCAAAGCGACCGGTAGAAAATATCATCTCTTTGATTATGTCGGCGCGCGCGACGCCGAGTCTGTCATCGTCGCCATGGGTTCGGTCTGCGAGACGATTGACGAGACCCTCGAAAACATCCTAAAAGGCAAGAAGGTTGGACTGCTGAAAGTGCGCCTTTACCGTCCGTTCGTGGAAGACGCCTTCCGGAAGGCTCTGCCCAAGACCGTGAAGCGTATTGCGGTGCTCGACCGCACGAAGGAACCCGGTGCGCCCGGCGACCCGCTGTACCTCGACGTGAAGGCGGCTTTTTACGGACAGAAAAACGCGCCGGAGATTTTCGCGGGACGCTATGGTCTGGGTTCCAACGACACGACGCCCGGACAGATCGTCTCCGTATATGACAATCTGGCAAAGCGCAGACCCAAGGATCATTTTACGATCGGCATTGAGGATGATGTGAATGGTTCCTCCCTCCCGTATGATACGAAAGTCTCGGCGGAACCGGCCGGCACGATCATGTGCAAATTCTGGGGCTTGGGTTCGGACGGTACGGTCGGCGCCAATAAGACGGCGATCAAGATCATCGGCGATCATACCAACTTGTATGCGCAGGGATATT
>BNUG01000058.1 GCA_025997195.1 Clostridia bacterium
CAGGCTTGTCAGGGATGTTACTGTGTAAGCTGCTTTATCGACCGCAAGGCCAATCCCTGGGATCAGGTGGATGCGGACCGCGCCACGAAAATCGCGTTTCACCTGACGCGGGCGATGCATCTCGCCGTGTTTTATCCGCAAACAGGAAGATGCGGGCAAGCTGATTTGGAACAAGGACTGCAGCACAAATCTGGCGATTTATCTTTTGGAAACATCGGGCAAAGCCGCGATTGCCGCAAAACCCTGTGATGTGCGTTCGATCATCAATCTGCTCGCCGAAAATCAAATTCAGAGAGAGGACGTCACGATCATCGGCATGGAGTGTGCGGAAATGCGGAAAGGCGGCGTGATCGCCCCCGGGTGCGGCCACTGCCCGTCTTCGGTACCGAATCTATACGACATTGCCATAGGTCTGGATGGTTCCGCGAATTTTGCCGATGAGACGATGCCTCTGAACGGCGAAAATGTGACAGCCTGGGCGATCTCTTCCACCGTAGACGAGCGCGGCCAACGTTTCCTGAACGAGATCGACAAATGCATCCTTTGCTTTTCCTGCCGGCAGGCTTGTCAGGGATGTTACTGTGTAAGCTGCTTTATCGACCGCAAGGCCAATCCCTGGGATCAGGTGGATGCGGACCGCGCCACGAAAATCGCGTTTCACCTGACGCGGGCGATGCATCTCGCCGGTCGCTGCACGGATTGCGGCGCTTGTGAGAAGGTCTGCTCGTCAGGGGTCAATCTGCAATATCTCTACCGCGGGATCAGTGAGTTTTTGGAAGAATCCTTTGATTTTCGTGCGGGTGTGGAACCGGAAGCGCGTCCTGTGATGAATAGTTTCAATCCGGATGATCAGGAAACCGGATTCCTGGGAGGTGATTACATTGTCGGCGTATAAATTAGACCTGACCGGACTGCGGGCAAATGTGACCGCGCTTCTTGAGAAATATACCCTTATCGCCCCTGCGCGGATAGACGGCAAACTCGACTATCTGGAAATCACGGATGCGGAGCAAATCGTTCTGACCAACGAACTTCCATATAAGTCTCCGAAAGACGTCGTCCTGCCGCGTGTCGAACGCCTCATCCGTTTTGCGGATGGCACGGCTGCCGAGGCGCAGGAGATCAAGCCCATTCTGCTGCTTGGCGTGAAGCCTTGTGACGCGCAGGCCCTGCGCGTACTCGATGAGGTATTTGCCGGTGACAGAGGCCGGTTCAAAGACAATTTTTATATCAACCGCCGTACTGCCCTCACGATCATCGGCGCGGGCTGCACGGAAGCGAAACCCGGCTGCTTCTGTTTTGCGCGCGGTATCGACAAGGCTTTTTCGTCTGAGTGCGACGGTTTTTTGCATTTCGACGAAGACGGCTTTGTTTTCGAACCCCTTTCGGACAAGGGCGCGGGACTGTTCTTCGGTACGGAGACCGCTGCACCGATGCGAACGCAAAAGCCGGAAGAAAATCTTGCGCTTCACTGTGGGGAAGACGAGGTCTTTTCGGTCATGCCCTGGGATATATATGCCGAAGGCTGTATCGGCTGCGGTACCTGTACCTATATCTGTCCGACCTGTCACTGCTTTGTACTGCGGGATGCGGAGGACAAGGGGAGCGTAGACCGGACGCGCGTCTGGGATAGCTGCATGTATCCAAATTTCACCCTGCATGCGGGAGGTCACAATCCCCGTGCGCAAAAAAAGGACAGATACCGTCAACGGGTCCTGCACAAATATCTCTATATTCCCGAAAATTATGGCATGGTCTCGTGCACGGGCTGCGGACGCTGTATCCGCTCGTGCCCGGGAGGCATCAATATTATGAATACGGTTTATGACATCAAGGAAAGACTGGAGGATTCGCGCAAATGAGCACAACAAATCCTTATCTCCCGATTCGCGCGGAAATATTGGAAGTCCGGCAGGAGACGCAGTCGGATACGCAGGATGTGAAGACTTACAAACTGAAACTTGACGAGCCGTTTGATTACCGGCCGGGGCAGTTTGTCGAATTTTCCGTCGCGGGCATCGGGGAATCGACTTTCGGATTTGCCTCCAGCCCCCTGATCAGGGACGCCATGGAGTTCACGATCAAGCGCGCGGGCTATGTAACGGAGAACATCCACATGCTGAGCGCGGGCGCTACGGTCTGGATTCGCGGGCCGTTCGGCAATTGCTTTCCGCTCGGGGATTTGGAAGGAAACGACCTGTTTTATGTAGCGGGCGGTCTCGGTCTGGCGCCGCTGCGGCCGATGATCGACTATGTGTTCGATCCGGCCTACCGCGGCAAATACGGCAAGATCAATATGTTCATGGCGGCCCGGACGCCCGGGGATTTTATCTTCGCTTATGATTTTGAAAAATGGAGCAAGATGCCGGATACGACTTTCTACCGCACCATCGATGGCAAGGTAGATTCGTGGACGGAGGACGACAAGAATTTCGTCGGCTTCCCGCATACGCTGATCGAAAAGATTCCTTTTGATCTGGAGAAGACGATCGCGGTACTTTGCGGCCCGCCGATGATGATCAAGGCGCTCTCTTCTTCGTTCGTCGCGCTGGGCATGAGCCCGGAACGAATCTATACCACGCTGGAAATGCGCATGACCTGCGGGGTCGGCAAATGCGGGAAATGCAACATAGGACATAAATATGTGTGCATTGACGGGCCCGTATTCAACATGGCCGAACTCGGAGAGATGCCGAACGAGTATTGATTTTGCAGAAGAAGACAGTGGAGACGGATACTTTATCTTATTGAATATTACCATATATTGACAAACCCACTTTTTGTGTTATAGTTTCCATAATATTACATATGCGTTCGCAGCGCTTGGCGCCTGACGCAAGAGGAACGATACATGAAAATCAAACATGTCACAAAAGATGGCGAGTAAGGTACTCCTATATTTCGACGACGCGGGCGACCCTGGTTTCAAGTTCAAACATGGGTCGAGCGATTTTTTTGTTATGTCTTGCGTCCTGTTCAAGAACGTCATAGATGCAGAAGAAGCGTCCGAAGCAATCAGCCGTCTTCGGCACAATCTCGGTTGGTTTGATGCGCACGAATTCAAGTTTCACAAAACAAATCTGCAAATTCGAAAGAGTTTCTTTATCGCCATCCAAAAATACAATTTCGAAATATCCTATATCCTTATCGACAAAACCAAAATAACTGAACGGGCGCTTAAGAATTCCACAAAACTATACAATTATGCCATTGTGAGAGCGATGTCTGTGCCGGAGTGGAAATTCAATAATGCTAGCATTTTTATTGACGGAAAGTCTGGTCGCGATAATAAAAAAACAGTTGGGTCGTATTTCAGGCAAAATATGTCACTCGGCGCCATCGGCAAAATTTCGTATGTAAACTCGGCATCGAACAATATGATTCAATTGGCCGATATGGTGGCCGGTGCTGTTTTGCTTACAACAAAAAAGAACCGAACCGATCACGATTCCTACTTGCCGATAATAGAGAAACATATCGTGAACAAGATAATCGAAAAATAAAAAACGGCTCCTCGTCTATCCTGATGCTTGTTCAGGAAAGTACGCCCTAACGACGCCCGTTTAACGATGAACCATTTGTGGAAATAGAATAGCAAATCCATCGAAAAATGTCAATACCATTTTTTGGTATATACAATTTTCGCTTGTATTTGAATTGCCGTGCGGTCAACCGCAACCCGCAGGCGGACACGCCGATCATGTTACAGCGAAGGTTGGAACAAAAATAGGGATCTCGTCAGGAACGACATACAGTTACTACTATCGTGAAATCATTTCTCACGGAACGATAGATGTTGATCAGGCAGAGATCGGCAATGAGGTTATCATTCATTGGGGAGACTTTGGAAAGAAGATAAAGGAAGTTCGGGCGACCGTAGATCGTTTCCCGTATCTCGATCTCCCAAGAAATGAAAACTACGATTTAAGTACAGTGCCATCAGGCATTTAAGCAACCCAAATCAACTATGGCTAGCACAACGAAAAAAGGAGAAAATTATGAATTTTAGTATCAATAGTCCTGTACTGCAGGATGCCTTTTATATTCAGCGTTTTGGTACGGATGACTTCATGCCGGCAGTTTGTACGGGTCCGGAAGATGAACTAACCGCCGCAAGAAAAACGGCATGGTTGGGATGTCAGTTAAATATATCTCCGGTCTACGATGTTTATGGATCGGAAGCGATAGAATTTTTGAATTGGGTTTGTGTCAACAGAGATTTTGCAAAGATGACAGATGGGTCTTCTCGACATGCAATCATTTGTAATGAAAAAGGACAAATGGTATCCGAGGGCGTTATTCTTAAATTTGCTGATCATTTCAGAACATATTGGCTTGCCCCGGTCATTGCCACGCTTGTTGACCGCAGTGAGTTCGATGTACAGGGATCATGGGTCTTTGATGAATACTTCTTCCAAATCGACGGTCCAAAGTCTCTTGAAGTAATGGAAAAAGCCAGCAATACAAATATTCATGATTTGAAGTTTGCGCAAAACAAGGATATTCAGATTGCCGGGCACAAAGTGCGCATTCATCGGCTTGGGATGTCTGGTGCACTGGCATATGAATTCCATGGTCCTTCATCAGAAGCCGATGATGTCTATGCGGCAGTTCGTGAAGCAGGAAGGGAGTTTGAAATCAGAGCGCTGGGATGTGTCCACTATTGCATGAACCATACGCCCGGCGGCTATCCAAACCAGCACATTCATTATAGTTTTCCGTTCTCCGAGAGCGGTTATGATGGTCCCGAATACAATGCTATGACGCATAATCATTTGGGCAGTTGTCTGGGTGATGATGAAAGCTACTATGTGACGCCTTTTGATGTGAGCTGGGATTATTTAATCAATTATGACCATGAGTTCATCGGAAAAGAAGCATTGCAGAAATTAGCATCAGAACCGAGATCGCTGTGCGTCACACTCGAATGGAATGCTGATGATGTTGGCGATATCATTGCATCTCGGTCGAAGGGAGATAGCGTCACACCGTTTGACCGCATTGATAATTTGAGAGACGGCACGGATCCGGGACACTGGACAGACCTTACTGTTGATAAAGTGATCATTGGAGGCACTGTGATAGGCAGGACGTCTGGACGCGTGCATGATTATTATTATAAAAAGACGCTCTCTCTTGCTTTCATCAAAGAAGAATATGCAAAAGAAGGAACCGATGTGATTGTACTTTGGGGAACGCCGGGCACACCGCAAAAGGAAGTCCATGCAACCGTCGCGCGTTTTCCGTACTACAACGAAGAATACCGCAATGAAACTTTCGAAGTGAGTGCAATACCGCAGTTCACAGAATAAGACATAAGCGATTGAGGTAGATTGTTACAAATCTGCATCGTCATACGGAAAATAAACCGGATCACAGTCTTGCCAAAAATAGCATCGGTTTGAATGTGATCCGGTTCTTTTCATCGAAGACAATACAATAATTGCTCTGTAATTCGTAAGTATAAAAGCAGATAGAATAATATATTTGAAATCATGTTTTTTATTGGAGCACGTGTTGGTACGATAGTGAACCAATATTTAATGTTTGAGCATTTGTATGGGTTTTGAGAAGCGGAGATATGAAATGAAAAGCTGATTGGCAGGGTTGTTTCATGCGGATTTGAAAGCAATTATCACAAAGTTCTATTATTCTGATAGTAATTTATCCCAAAAACTGTTGTATAATTAAGGAGAGATGCCGAACGAGTATTGATTTGCAGTCGATTTTTGTTCAGCCGACCAAAAATCAGTGCAAGATTTGATTCACGGAATATGGATTTATGGAATGCGAAACAGTAAAATCACACTTGTAAAGGAACGGCGGAGAAGGCGCCGGTTTTCAATGCGAATGCTTCATGATAAAATGCTTGTTGTCTGAAGTTTCGGGACAGAACGCCGTATTTATTGCAGGATGCAGGCTAAATCATAATTCTGAAACTTGTGACCGAAAGGGCGAAAGGAGGAGAAGGGCAGCACAGAGGAGATTGAGAATAGTTACTCAATTTTGCGTATTTATAGACAGACAGGCACAATAATATAATTCGAACACTAGACTATTATGAAAGGTACACGGAGGAAACAACAATGGATTATAAGTCAGATATCGAAATCGCACAGGAAACACAGCCACAGTCGATCAATGTGATCGCGGACAAACTTGGGATCGATGACAAATATGTCGAGAATTACGGCAAATACAAAGCGAAAATCGATTACAATCTCTTAAATGAGTATGAAGATAAACCGGACGGCAAGTTGATCCTTGTCACCGCGATCACGCCGACGCCCGCGGGCGAAGGGAAGACGACCACGACGGTCGGACTCTCCGACGGTCTGCGCAAAATCGGAAAGAAAAGCGTCGTGGCGCTGCGCGAGCCCTCGCTCGGCCCGGTCTTCGGCGTCAAGGGCGGCGCGGCCGGCGGCGGCTATGCGCAGGTCATTCCGATGGAAGATATCAATCTGCACTTCACGGGTGATTTTCATGCGATCGGTGCCGCAAATAATTTGCTGGCGGCGATGCTGGACAATCACATCCATCAAGGCAATAAACTTGGAATCGATATCCGGCGCATTACCTGGAGACGCTGCGTCGACATGAATGACCGCCAGCTGCGTTTCGTGGTGGACGGTCTGAACGGCAAAGCGAACGGCGTGCCGCGCGAAGACGGTTTTGACATCACGGTGGCGAGCGAGATCATGGCCGTGCTCTGTCTGTCAAAGAATATCAACGATTTGAAAGAACGGCTCGGACGCATCATCGTGGCGTATGATTTTGAAAACAAGCCGGTGACAGCGAAAGATCTGAAAGCACAAGGGGCGATGGCCGCGCTGCTCAAGGACGCACTCAAACCAAATCTCGTCCAGACGCTCGAAGGCACGCCTGCTTTCATCCACGGCGGACCTTTCGCGAACATCGCGCACGGCTGCAACTCCGTGACCGCCACGCGCACGGCGCTGAAACTCGGGGACTATGCCGTGACGGAAGCCGGATTCGGGGCGGATCTTGGCGCGGAGAAATTCCTCGATATCAAATGCCGCACAACAGGTCTCAGCCCAAGCGCTGTTGTGATTGTGGCGACGGTTCGCGCCCTCAAACATCACGGGGGCGTTGCCAAGGCGGATCTGAACAATGAGAATCTCGCCGCGCTGGAGAAAGGGCTTCCCAATCTCCTGCAGCACGTCGAAAATGTTACAAAAGTTTTCGGTCTGCCCGCGGTTGTTGCGATCAATGCGTTCCCGACAGATACGAAAGCGGAACTTGATCTTGTGGAAGAAAAATGCCATGCGCTTGGCGTCAATGTCGCGCTTTCCGAAGTCTGGGCCAAAGGCGGCGAAGGCGGTGTGGCGCTTGCGGAAGAAGTCGTGCGGCTTTGCGAAACGGAGAGCACGCTGACCCATCCGTATGAACTGTCGGATTCGATCGAGGAAAAACTCCGGAAAATCTCACAGAAGATCTACCACGGCGACGACGTTGTACTGACGGCGGAGGCGAAGAAACAGGCGGCGCAGCTTGAAGAACTTGGTTACGGCGAACTTCCGATTTGTATGGCGAAGACGCAGTATAGTTTTTCCGACAATGCCTCGCTTCTGGGCGCGCCGACCGGTTTCAAGGTCGCGGTTCGCAACCTCAAGGTTTCGGCAGGCGCAGGCTTTATCGTGGCGCTGACCGGCGATATCATGACGATGCCGGGGCTGCCGAAAGTCCCGAGCGCGGAGAAAATCGATGTGGATGATTCCGGAAAAATTTCCGGCTTGTTCTAAAGGCAGGAGCGTGTCCGATGTCAATGACGCAACTCTCTGCCGCAGATTTCTCTGAAGTCCTTTCATCAAAAGAGCCGGTTCCCGGCGGTGGCGGCGCATCGGCCTATGTCGGTGCGCTCGGGGTCGCGCTGGGCGCAATGGTCGGAAGTCTGACGACCGGCAAGGCAAAATATGCGGATGTACAGGAGGACATAGAAGATCTGCTCGCACAGTCGCAGGCATTACGCCTGCGACTGCTCGGGCTGATCGACGGTGACGCCGAGGCTTTTGCACCTCTTGCGAAGGCCTATGGTCTGCCTTCCGGCACAGATGAGGAAAAGCAGGCGAAGGCCGAAACGCTGGAAGCCGCACTGAAAACCGCCTGTGACGTCCCGCTTGCCATCATGCGGGCAAGCTGCGAAGCGATTTGTCTCAATGCCGAATTTGCGAAGAAAGGCAGCCGGCTGGCGATCAGCGACGCCGGCGCGGGCGTTACGCTCAGCAAAGCGGCATTGATCGCGGCAAGCCTGAATGTCTTCATCAATACGAAACTGATGAAAGACCGGGGCTATGCCAAAAAGCTGAACGAAGAAGCGGAAGCGATGATCGCGAAATACAGTGCCGTCGCGGATGAAGTATACCAAAGCGTACGCGCGGAATTGTAGCGTGAAATGAGAGCTACCGTTCAGCCGATAGTAGAATGGAGCAATAAAGATATGGCGGAAATATTATATGGGAAAAACGCGGCCGCGGCGATCAATGAAGCGCTGATTCGGGAGACCGAGGCGCTAAAGGCCGGGGGAACGAACCCGACACTGGCGATCGTGCGGGTCGGGGCGCGCGGAGATGACGTCGCCTATGAGCGCGGCGCGGTCAAGCGCTGTGAGATGATCGGCATCGATGTAAAAAAATTTGAATTGGCGGCGGATGTTTCAGAGGAAGAGCTTTTGAAGGTGATCGCGGAGGTCAATGGCGATGCGGCGATTCACGGCTGTCTGCTCTTTCGCCCGCTCCCGAAAGGGATAGACGAGACGCGCGTATGTGGTGCGCTGGCGCCCGAGAAAGATGTGGACGGTATCACAGCGGGATCGATTCTTGGTGTGTTTACCGACAAGAATACAGGATTTGCACCCTGCACGGCGCAGGCTTGTATCGAACTTTTGAATCATTATGGGTACGAGTTAAAAGGAAAGAAAGTCGTTGTTGTCGGCAGAAGTCTGGTGATCGGAAAGCCAGTCGCGATGATGGCGCTTGCTCGGCACGCGACAGTGACCATCTGCCATTCGCGTACCGAGGCTCTCTCTGAGGTTTGCCGCACGGCAGACATCCTGATCGCGGCGGCCGGAAAGGCCGGCTTGGTCGACGCGTCCGGTCTCGGTCCGGATACCGTGGTCATCGATGTGGGCATCAATGTGGATGCAGACGGGAATATGAGCGGCGACGTCCGCAAAGAAGACGCAGAGCAGGCAGGCGCTTATTCGCCCGTACCGGGCGGCGTCGGCGCCGTCACTACGTCGGTCTTGGCGAAGCATGTAGTGGAAGCGGCCGCGCGTGCGGCGGGGGCGTCACTATGAAAGCGGGCGCGGAAATATTAGAAGTCAGCATTCAGGCCGCGAAGACAAAGGCGTCCGGCAGCACGATCAAACTGATCGTACTCGGGATTCTTGCCGGCGCTTTCATCGCGTTTGCGGCCGAGGGTTCGAATATGGGTGCGTTCAATTTGCTTGCGAAGGCCGATACCTACGGGCTTGGGAAGGCGATCGCTGGCGTGATTTTCCCAACGGGCCTGATGCTCGTGATCATTGCCGGCGGCGAATTGTTCACCGGGAATACGCTGATGATCGGCGGCGTTGTGCGGCGCGAGATCACGCTTGGCGCCATGCTTCGCAACTGGGGCATTGTCTATGCGTCAAATCTCGTCGGCGCGCTTCTCATCGCCTGCATGATGTCCACCTCGGGTCTTTTTCACAGCGGCGGCGATCTGCTCGGCGCCGTGACCCTCAAAATCGCGGCGGGCAAGACCGCGCTGCCTTTCGATAGCGCTCTGGTTCTGGGGATCATGTGCAATTGGCTCGTCTGTCTCGCGGTCTGGTTCTCTTTCGCGTCATCGAGTATTTCCGGAAAGATTTTAGGGATCTTTTTCCCGATTTGGCTCTTTATCACCTCCGGATTTGAACATAGCGTCGCGAATATGTACTACATTCCGGCGGGGATTCTTGCGAAAAATTCGGAGAATTATGTGCAGGCCGCGCAGAACATCGGTGTGACGGATGCGGCGTTGGAAGGTCTGACCTGGCAGGGATTTTTCGTGAACAATCTCATCCCGGTCACGCTCGGAAATATCATCGGCGGTTGTCTCTTTGTTTCGCTCGCCTATTATGTCTCGTATCGGAAAAAGAAGGAGCCGGTGATCTGATCATGACAGATTTTGTGACAAGAAAACGTGAACTTCGGAAGAAGATGCTGGCCAAACGCGCGGCGGAGGATTCGCAGACGCGTGCCGAAGCCGATGGAAAAATCCGGGACACTTTGTTGGCGCTGCCGGAGTACGAAAACGCGAATATGGTCTTCTGTTACATCAGCACGGAGGGCGAAGCAGACACGCTCGCTTTGATCGAAGACGCCTTGTCGAAAGGCAAGCGCGTATGTGTTCCGCTGTGTCAGTCTATGGGCGTGATGCACGCGCACGAAATCACAGGTTTGCATGATTTGCAGAGCGGGAAATATGATATTCCGGAGCCAAAACCGGATTGCCCGCTTGTGCCTCCGGAAGAAATCGACTTGAATATCGTTCCCTGTGTTTGTACGGGTCCGGACGGATACCGTCTTGGCTACGGCGGGGGATTTTATGACCGCTGGCTCGAGAAAAGCGATGCGCCTTCCGTCTTGATTTGCCGCGAAAGCCTGATCACAGAGGAGGTACCGCTCGAGGCGCACGATCAGCGGACTGATATTCTCATTACAGACGCTGGAGCGAGCGTGTTTTCAGGCGACGAATGATTGTTATGGTTCACACGGTTTTGCAGTGGGCTGCAAAGCGTTAAGAAATATAGTACGTTATCACTAGGGTAGTAAGTGTAATAGTAGAGTAGATGGCGCGCGTGAAGTGTTGTGGGATGGAATGTGGCCCACAGACGAAGAGCGGATCGATTCAGAGAATCGGCACGACTCGCGATGCGGCATCGCGTTCGCTACGCACGGGCGATTATGCGGCAGAAGACTTTCTTCCAAATAGCAGTCCGGTGCAGGTGAATCTGCTCCGAACAGTTGTCGGAAGGAGGTTTTTTTCATGTCAAAGTTCTTTTCCATCAAGGGTGTTTTCACGCCCAAACACCTCGCGGCCATGGCGATGCTGCTGGGGGTCCGCACGATTTTGAATCTTCCGTTTCTCACGATCTATCTCGGCCCGAGTTTCAAGCTGATCACGTTCGCTTATATCACGGACGCCTTGTGCGCGATGCTCTTTGGGCCGGTCGCGGGTCTCGCCTTTGGCTTTGCGGGCGACTTCATCGGCTTTCTTGCCTCTGCGGGAACAGGCGGTGCGTATTTCCCCGGATTTGCCCTGTCAGAGATGCTCACCTGTCTGATTTTTGCCTGCTTCTTTTATAAGAAAGCCATCAAAGTTCCGCAGGTGATCGCCGCGTGGATGATCAATCTTGCCGTGGTTTTGCTGGGCTTGAACAGTCTTTGGCTCATCCTGATGTACGGCATGGACGCCGGCGCCGTCTTCACCGTGGCTCGTCTCGTGAGCAATCTGGTTCAGGCGCCGATTCACATCGTCATCCTGGCGCTCCTGCTGCCGCGCGTGCGGCAACTGACGGAACGCCATCGTTTGCTGTAGGGTGTGGGAAGTAGCGGGACGATGAACTTTCCTAGTCTGTGCTATACTTTAGCCACGGCAGTTTGGTTTGGTAACCGGCACCGGCATAAGAGTTTGTTGTCGTTGTGAATCAGCGGGAGGTGAACATGGCATTGGCGAAAAGCGAAGAATATTATACCTATGCGGATTATTATGAATGGGATACACAAGAACGGTATGAACTGATCGACGGCGTTCCTTATATGATGTCGCCTGGACCGACGCCGACACATCAAGGGATTCTCATAAACTTAGCAACGGTCTTGAGAAATTATCTTCGAGGGAAACCCTGTAAAGTTTTTCCCGCTCCTTTTGACGTCAGACTCAATGCGGATGGGGCGGATGATACCGTCGTGCAGCCGGACATCCTGGTCATTTGCGACAAGACGAAAATCGACGATAGAGGCAGCAAGGGTGCGCCGGATATGGTGATCGAAATCATCTCGAAATCATCGGGTAACTACGACCGCGGTCTGAAGCTGCAAAAATACATCGAGGCCGGCGTACGCGAATGCTGGATCGTTGATCCGGATGACAAGATCGTGCATGTCTATATTCTGCAGGACGACGGCAGCGCAAATATGTCGCTTTACAATGCGTCGGATATTGTACAGGTGAACATTTTCAAAGACCTGAGCATCGATCTCACAGAAGTATTCGCCGAGTAAACACAGGAAGATTTATGGCAGCATGCGCCTTATAATCACGGTAATATAAATCATATAATTATGGTAATATTGCTTCGCCAATTAAATATTGGACTGAATTGGCGAGGCAGCACGGCATCGTGCAAGGCGCAAAACGCAGCAATACTGGTGGTATTGCGAGGCTTTGCAACGCAGCAGGATGTCGTGCTGGTCGTCAAGATGTCTAATATTTAATCGGTGGAGCAATAAGGTCTTTCGAATCATAGTTTGCAAGAATAGACGTTCACTGGGTACATAAAATTATGGCCATATTTCCTGTCATTGCGGGCTTGCCCCGCACTCCATGCGAAAGACTTGCAATGGATCCCGGACCAGGTCCGGGATGACAGCTATTCAGCGGGAATGACAGCTATAGACATGACGGCTAAAATCTCAACGACTACGACGTCACGTTACAAGAATGTGATAATCCGTGAAATTTCCGTGTCGGCAACGGTTCGTGTCTTGTAATCCCGATTGCGGTCAAGTATACTCTTTATACAATGTTAACTTCCTAAAATTTTACGCCTAACAGAATCAACTGTCTGCAGCAAATGAATGTGGTGGGATTCGAATCTCAGAGTTTTCTAATCTTCAATCTTATCCCGAATCAGTTTCAAGACTTCTTCGT
>BNUG01000059.1 GCA_025997195.1 Clostridia bacterium
CCCTTCCGGATTTAGAAAACGACTTGACTATTGTCGGTGTCCATTCTTGCGATATTGGTGCTCAACTCGCGCGGCCCAGGTGTCCAACCTATCCGGTCAGCATGTCCAATCCGCCGCGGCGTATCCACAGGACTCATGAACCGTCCCCTTTTGTCCCAGTGGCAAAAAAAGTGCGGTAAGCACAGGCGAGAGCAATCGGACTATTCTGCTGCCTGTCCTTTGCGTTTTTGCTTTTGAGCAGATTTCTTGCCGCGCTTTGCTTCTATTTCCCGAAGCCAGTCCTTGACCGGAGCTTTCCACGGTTCACTCTTACTTGGTATGTTTTTGATAAGACTGCGGGGATTCAAACCAAGCCGTTTGGCAAGGTCAATGTCCTCATTGTTCAAACGGCATTTTCGCTTGCATTCATCCCATAATTCCTTACTGTATGCCATAAGTCAAACCTCACGAAATCAATTTGTCTACAGCGCGTACCGCGCTCATAATATCCGCCCACGGAATATCCTGCGCGTAAGAAAAGTTCTTCTGGTACAAAGCCCATCCGGAAATCATGGCGGTTTCCAAATTGTATGCCATGATGTCGATATTTCTATCCTCGAACATCAGCGCAAAGTGGTATAAAATCTCTTTCGGCGTGATTTTGTCGCCTGTCGTGAGGCCAATTTTCAGCGCAACACGGATGGTATCGAAAACAGCGGATATAGATGCCCGATAGCCGCCGTAAACATCATCCTCACGGATAGGTTCAATGCGGCTCAACGAAAACGTGACATTATCGTCTAAATCAAGTGCCATAATATGCGTCAATGCTTCGCGGACGGTTTCTTCGCTCAGCGGCATTCCCCGAAGTGTAGCGTCCATGTCCATTGTAGTGCGGTTGTCAATCCCTACCATAGCGGCAATCAGCATACCGCCTTTCAGAATGAATTTGTCCTTATATGAGGAAACCGAGATACGTTCAAGCAGGCGTTCAAGCATATAATTTTGCAAGAGCGCCTGCGGTATGATTCCCTTTTCTTTTGCGATATTTCGGATGAGTGCTTTGAGCTGCATAGCATTTTTCATAAGAGTACCTCCATGTATCCGCGAAGCGGTGTTTCTGCTTTCAGCGTCTTTGCGTATATTGCCAACTGCGTCAGGTTTTTGTCTTTACGTTTGGCATAGCTTTTCAATGCGTCAGACAGTATTTGCGGGTCTGTGTGTTTTCGGTTTTTTACAATATCGCAAACCGTCCGCTCCATATCGTATACCGGGATTTGAAAGCCGGATGGCGATGTCATCCAAATCAGTCCCATGCTGTGCGTTTGTTCATTGCTGCGCTTTATTTCGACAAGTCCGGTCTTGATGAGTTTTGAAGCGTTTCTTGTTCGCGGCAAGGTGACAGATAGTTTAAGAGGTGTTCGGTCTGTCAAATCGTGAAGATAGAGCGCGGATAAATGAGAAAAAACGATGTCTTTGTTTTTTGCAAACAAGGTATACATTTCATCCACATAAACGGATGGCAAAACGTAAATGCCGCGCTCCGGGCGGTTCAATTTTCCGCTTTCCACCATTTGGGATAAATACGAGGGAGAAATCCCTGCGGCGCGGACAGCGGCGGCGGTAACAACACCATTGTTCCCGCGCAGCATATCTTCAATTTTTTGAATGTGCTTGTTCAGAGTAACAGCCCCTTTCGACATATTTACTGCTGTTGTATATTTTTGCAGTCAATTTGTCAATACCGAAAAATCAAGTTTGCCTTGAAGTGATTGTGTTTCAAGGCTCTTTTTATTACTGCAAACAAGGCAATTCCATCAACGGGAGTGCGGTAAAAAAATAAATACGCATTATGCGTAAAATAAATGTTTCAATCATGCGCATTATGTGTATAATATAGGCAGGAGGTCGAAGGAAGAATGACAACAGCGAGAGAAGTTGAAAAGGAAATCACAGCCGACGGATGGCGGCATGATTCCCAAAGCGGAAGCCACCGGCACTACAAACACCCGACGAAGCCCGGCAAAGTGACCACCCCATTTCATACCGGGAAAGACCTGAAAAAGAAAACTGTCGAAGGCATCAGAAAGCAGGCGGGTTTGAAATAGGCCTGCCGGAAGGAGGACAAAATGAAATTAGTATATCCCGCAGTTTTTTACCCCGACGAAGAGGAAGGCGGCTATACGGTAGAAGTGCCCGATCTGCCCGGCTGCGTGAGCGAAGGCGACGATATGGCCGAGGCGATCCTGATGGCCGTTGACGCGGCATCCGGCTGGATCCTCGGCGAATGGGAGAATGGCGAGGCGACCCCCGACGCCAGCGGGTTGGGAGATATCCGTCCGGAAGACGGTGGTATCGTCAGTCTGATCGCGCTCGACATGGACGCCTATGCCGAGAAATACGGCAAGACCGCCGTCCGCAAAAACCTCACGATCCCCGCTTACCTCAACACGGCAGCGGAAGCCGCCGGAATCAACTTCTCCAAAGTCCTGCAGGATGCGCTTGAGCAAAGACTGTTCCCGGCAGTGTGACGCCCTCGGTTGCCGCATTGAAGATCTGATTGAGGATTGCGATTAAATAAGCCACGGCGAGAAAATGAACGAGGGCGTGAAGATTGAGGATCTGATCGAGGATGAGTGATCCACGGCACGAGAAGGAGAAAATGACCATTTCCCGACATTCGGCAGAGCAATAATTACCGGGTGCTCGCTCTTGCGGAATTTGATGAGTTGTAGTAACTTGTTTGTTGGCAGACACGGTCTGATTTGACGTACGGGTTCAACCATAAATTTCGGTTGGAATTACGATCAAACTGGGCTGTGTGCTTTGGCGGTATCGCACCGAGAGCCGGCTGCGTATGAAAATTATTATCCAAAATCGAACAGGAGGAAAAACGATGGCAGAGATTTTTGAAGGGCTTCCGAAAGTAGAATACAAGGGTGCGCAAAGCAAAGATGCGCTCGCGTTCAAATATTACGACGCGGACAAAATCGTGCTGGGCAAGACGATGAGCGAACAGCTGAAGTTTGCGATGGCCTGGTGGCACAATTTAAGCGCGACGGGAACCGACATGTTTGGACCGGGTACGGCGGACAAGCGGTTTGGCGCAGTGGCGGCCGGAACGATGGACCACGCGCACGCGAAAGTCGAAGCCGGTTTTGAGTTCATGGACAAACTGGGACTTGAATATTTCGCCTTCCACGATGTGGATCTTGTGCCGGAAGCGGAAGATATCAGCGAAACGAACAAGCGCTTGGACGAGATTGTCGATCACATTGCGGAAAAGCAGGCGTCTTCGGGCAAGAAACTGCTCTGGGGTACGGCCAATATGTTTTCGAATCCACGCTATATGAATGGCGCCGGATCTTCGAATTCGGCGGAGGTCTTTTGCTTCGCGGCGGCGCAGGTCAAGAAGGTGCTCGATATTACCGTGAAACTCGGCGGTAAGGGCTATACATTCTGGGGTGGCCGCGAGGGCTATGAGACACTGCTGAATACCAACGTCGGTTTTGAGCAGGAGAATATCGCGGCATTGATGCGTATGGCAGTCGAGTACGGCCGGTCGATCGGATTTAACGGTGATTTCTATATCGAGCCGAAACCGAAAGAGCCGATGAAGCATCAGTACGATTTTGATGCGGCTACAGCGGCCGGGTTCCTGAAGAAATTCGGGCTCGACAAGGATTTTCGCTTGAACATTGAAGCCAACCATGCGACGCTGGCGGGGCATACGTTCCAGCATGATCTGCGCGTTGCGGCCGTGGAAGGACTGTTTGGCAGCGTCGACGCCAACCAGGGGGATTTGCTGCTTGGCTGGGATACCGATGAATTCCCGTTCAATGTATACGAGACGACCTTTGCAATGTACGAGATTCTCAAAGCGGGCGGGTTCACGAACGGCGGACTGAATTTCGACAGCAAGACCCGCCGTCCGAGCTACACTTACGAGGATATGTTCAAGAGTTTTATTCTCGGTATGGACAGCTTCGCGCTTGGTCTGATCAAGGCGGCTGCCATCATCGAAGACGGCCGCATCGATGCGTTTGTCAAAGACCGTTATGCGAGTTATGAAACTACCGAGTACGGCCGCAAGATTCGGAATGGTTCTGCGACACTGACGGAGTTGGCTGCGGTCGCGGAGGGGCTTGGCACCCCGGCACTGCCCGGATCCGGCAGGCAGGAAGAACTTCAAAGCATCGTGAATCAGGTGCTGTTCGGGTAGAGACACACGCAGTACTGTCATTCTGCACCTGCGGCGCAGAATGACGTTGGAAAGCGGAACGGGAGGAAGCGGATGAGTATGAAAGCATTGCTTGGAATTGATATCGGAACTTCGGGCACAAAGGCCGCGCTGTACGGCACGGACGGAAGCCGGATCGCATCGTATACGGGTGAATATTCGATGGCACAGCCTCACAACGGCTGGGCGGAACAGGATCCCGGCGATTGGTGGAAGGCGGCTGCGGACGGAATCCGCGCCGTTCTGGCGAAAGCAGGAGGTACCGGTTCCGTGGAGATCGCGGGGATAGGCCTTTCCGGGCAGATGCATGGATTGGTCATGCTCGACCGCGAGGGAAAGGTACTGCGGCCATCGATCATCTGGTGCGACCAGCGCACGGAAGCGGAGATCGCGGAAATGGACCGTCTTGTCTCGCGGCAGCGTATCATCGAGATCACAGCGAATGTGCCGATGACGGGATTTACGGCGGCGAAGATTCTTTGGGTCAAAAAGAACGAGCCGGAGATTTATGAGAAATGTGCCCATATTCTGCTGCCGAAAGATTATATCCGTTACAAACTCACAGGCGAATTTGCGACCGAGGTATCCGATGCGTCGGGTATGCAGCTTATGGACGTTGCCGCAAGGGACTGGTCGCCCGAGATTCTTTCAAAACTCGGTGTGGACCGAGCACTGCTCGCAAGTATGCATGAATCGCAGGATGTGACGGGATTGACGAGTTCGGGCTGCGCGGCCGAGACAGGGCTTCCGTCGGGTATTCCTGTTGTCGGCGGTGCCGGGGACAATCCGGCCGCCGCGATCGGGACGGGCGTGGTCACGCACGGCAAGGCTTTTACGACGATCGGCTCTTCGGCTGTCGTCTATGCCGTGTCGGACGAGGTGCGCATCGATTTGAAAGGCCGCGTACACGCGCTTTGCGCGAGCGTTCCCGGCAAATGGACAGTGATGAGCTGCACCCAAGGGGCGGGGCTCTCGCTGCAATGGCTGCGCAACAACATTTGCACGGAGGAAATGCGCGCCGCGGAAGCTGACGGCGTGGATCCGTATGTGCTGATGGACAGACTTGCCGAGGTGGTTCCGATTGGATCGGAACACCTGCTTTTCCTGCCGTATTTGATGGGCGAACGCAGTCCGCATCCGGATCCGGATTGCCGCGGCGTGTTTTTCGGCTTGTCGGGTATTCATCGGCGTGACCATTTGATTCGCTCTGTCATGGAAGGCGTGGCTTTCTCACAACTCGAATGTGTGGAGGTGTTCCGCGAAATGGGTGTGCCGGTCAGCGATATGATGGTGACGGGCGGCGGTGCAAAAAGTCCGCTCTGGCGGCAAATGCTGGCGGATCTCTATGGGTGTCCCGTGAGTGTCCCGTCCACAAATGAGGGAGCGGCTCTCGGCGCGGCGATCTTGGCCGGCGTCGGGGCAGGCGAATTTTCAAATCTTACGGAAGCCTGCGGGGAGTGGGTCGGCAAGGGATCCACCCTGGCACCTGATCAGGCACGCACGGAGGCATACCAACCGTATTTCTCTCTCTACAAAAAGCTGTATCTGTCCCTGAAGGACGACTATAAGACGCTCAGCCGTATCTGATCGGCGAAGACGCAGAAAGAAAGGAACAGAAGCAATGGGATTGTTTGATGGCTTCCCCTTCACCTCGAAGGAAGATCGCGAACGCAGAACGAAGGATTTCGAAAATCGGGTCGCTCCGCACGGCGTTGAGGCACAGCGCGACCGTATGCGGGAAATGATGAAAGAACTCTTTCCCGAAATGGACAGCAAGGACGCCATGTTTGTTTTCTTTGACGCGAAGGATTCCTATACAAAGAAAGAAAAAGGTGAGGCCGGTCGCGCAGCGGCTGCGGCAAGATTAAAAAAACTCAGATGGGTCGATGAGCGCAAGACTCAGATCATCTTGGCCTATGTTGAATTGGAGAGCGAGATTGAGTCTATGGATGACTATCCGACGGCGGAACAAATCTTGGCGCGCGCTTTCCCGGAAGAGACTTTCCCGGAATAACGCAGGACCGGCCGCCTTCAATCAGCCAGTAATTTCTCCCAGATTTCGAGTGATCGCTCGAGTTCTTCTTGGCGTTTCAAGATTTCTTCGTGCAAAATCGCGAGTCGTTCGTAGTCGGCGGAGGCTTTTTCCGATGCCTGCTCCCTCTCGCGTTCCGCAATTTCATTCTCAAGTGTTTCGATACGGGCCTCTGTGTCCGCGAGTTGTTTCGCTTGACGGCGCTTTTTTGTTTCCTCTTGTTTGCGGAGTTGCCGTTCGCGCGCCGCATCGCTTTGTGGTGATTCATCATCGTAGGTGCCTGAGCCGCCGATGCCGGAAGTTCCGGCCGCCCGCGCAAACGCCTTTTCCTCCTCGGTCTCTGAAGCACGTTTTTCTTGATAAAAGCTAAAATTCCCAAGATAATTCGCCAGCCTGTCGGTTCGCAACTCAAGGATACGAGAGGGCAGACGTTCCAATAAATAGCGGTCATGGGATATGACGAGCAGGGTGCCGTCAAATTCGGTAAGCGCATCTTCCACGGCCTCCATAGAGGCGATGTCGAGATGATTTGTCGGTTCGTCGAGCAGCAGCGTATTCGCGCCCGATACGATGAGTTTCAAAAGGGAGAGGCGCGCTTTTTCACCGCCCGAGAGGGTGCCCGTGTCCTGAAAGACCTTGTCCCCGCGAAACAAAAACCGCCCGAGCATTTTCCGGATCTCCGTTTCCGAAAGATGGGGCAGGAACCCATGGATCTGCGCCAGCGGAGTGCTGCCTGGCGGGATGTTTTCCTGATGTTGATCGTAGACGCCGATTTTGACGCCGACGCCGCGCTCCACAAAGCCTGTATCGGGCGGCAGAGCCCCGGTGAGAATTTTAAGCAAGGTCGTTTTGCCTACGCCGTTGCGTCCGATCATGCAAACCTTTTCACCGCGCGCGAGCGCGAAGTCTACACCGGAAAACAGATGCGCGTCACCATAGGATTTTGATAGATCCTCCGCCAGAAATACATCGTCTCCGCTCCGTTTGACGCCGCCAAAGGAGACATGAATACGTTGTTTTTCAGTAGAAAGAAAGGCCGGAACCTGTGGGCGCGGAGTGTGCGCGAGGCGTTTTTCGCGTGACGCCGCCCGCTTGGCCAGTTTCTCGGTCCCGCGCTCTTTGAAGCGGCGAATCAAGTCCTCCTGCCGCTTGATCTCGGCAACGCTCTGCTCATAGGCGCGTTCCTCGGCCTCCGCCAAGGCCCGTTTCTTCTCACGATACTCCGTGTAGCTTCCTTTATATGCCTTGAGGCGTCCGCCCTCGATCTCAAAGATACGGGAAATGGTGCGGTCGAGAAAATAACGGTCATGGGAGATGAGGATCACTGTCCCCGGGTACGCTTTTACACGCCGCTCGAGCCAAGCGAGCATTGTGAGGTCAAGATGATTGGTCGGTTCGTCGAGCAGGATGATATCGGGCTTTTCCAAAAACAGCGCTTCGAGTTCCGCTCTGGCGCGCTCACCGCCCGATAGGGTTTCCTTGCCCGGCGCCGGGATTTTTTCTTGCCTGAGATGGCCTACACGCAAGCCTTTTCCGAGGGAATAGCTCCCGGAGGTCGCTTCGATCTCGCCCATGAGGATGCGGATCAGCGAAGTTTTTCCGGCGCCGTTGGGGCCGACGACGCCAATCTTTTCGCCTTCTCTCACGGTGAAGGAGACGCCGTCAAGAACGGTATCCATGCCGTATTCAAGCCCGAGGCCGGTCGCGGAAACGGCGATCATGAGGCGCTTTTCACAAATCGGAGCAGCCGCTCGTTGACGTCATTGCTCTCCGTGATGACGCGCGTGAAGGCGGTCAGCGGTGCGGTCCGGTAGAGAAATTCCTTGCCAAGCTTTGAGGTATCGACCAACAGATATTTCTTCTTGCTATTCGAAAGGTAGCCGCGCTTGAGATAGTAATCATCCTCCGACGCGTCAGAACTGCCGTTTTCAAACGAAAACCCCATGGCGCTGATAAACGCGGCGTCCGCGTTGACGCCATGAATGAAATTCACGGTGCTCATACCAAAAAACGACATCGATTGCTCCTTCAGCCGTCCGCCCGCGCATATGAGATTGACGCCTTTGCGCTCGGACAGCAGCCAGCAGATCTTCAGGTTGTTCGTGATGACTTGGAGATTGACGAAATGCTCGAGATTGCGCGCGAGCGTGAAAGCGGTCGATGAACTGTCCATAAAGATCGTCATTCCGTTCTTGATATAGTCCTTTGCGATCGTTGCGATGATCTGCTTCTGCATCTCATTGCGGTTTTCCCGCAGCACCATCGGCGCTTCCGTAGAAATGCTTTCGAGCAGGATGGCGCCGCCGCGTGTGCGCTGGACGAGTTTGGTCTTCTCGAGTTCCGCCAGATCCCGCCGGATCGTTGCCGTACTCACAAAGAGTTTTTCCGACAATTGATCGACCGTCACAAAACGGCTGTAATTGCGCAGCAGGTCGAGAATGAGGTCTTTTCTATCATGTGCTGCCATGGGTTTGTCTCCTTTTTGCACCAAACGCTTTCTCTATCCTATCATATTTTGCTCGATATTGAGCAGAAATTGAGCGAAACGGAGTTTTTTTGCAGCGTTTGAGCAGAATAATCGCCAATGCTTGAAATTGTTTTCGCAAACGCTTACGATGAGCACATGGAGAAACACAGGAAGAACGCCGTCGTTTTTAAGGATAGAATCGACCAGGCTCGTATTGTCGCCCAAACCGGACGGAATACAGGGATTCCGGAACGTATCTTCCTCGTGACGGGGGCAGCGCAGGGATTTGGTTATGGGATAGCGCAGGCATTCGCCGCCATGGGCGCAAAGGTTGCGTTGGCCGATATGAATGGAAAAGGCGCCAAAGATGCAGCCGCCATCTTTTCCAATGACTTCAACACGGACTGTATCGGAATCGAGTCGAATGTCTCAAGTGAAGAGTCTGTCAGGGATATGGTATCAGAGGCCGTAGATCATTTTGGGGGCCTCGATGTGATGGTGTCATGTGCGGGGATCCTGAAGGCCGGCAATTTGGAAGATATCTCAAAGGAAGATTTCGAGCGTGTCAACGGAGTGAACTATACCGGATTTTTCCTCTGTACAAAATATGCGGCTGCTGTGATGAAAGCACAGCGGGCGATCGACCCCACGCGGCTGCACGACATCATTGAGATCAACAGCAAAAGCGGTCTTGAAGGCAGTAAAGCGAATTTTGCCTATGCCGGTTCCAAATTCGGAGGCATCGGACTCACACAGAGTTTTGCGCTGGAACTTGCGCCTTTCGGAATCAAAGTCAACGCGATCTGTCCGGGCAACCTGCTTGACGGACCGCTGTGGAGCGATCCCGAACGAGGCTTGTTCAAGCAGTATCTCGAGGCGGGCAAGGTACCGGGTGCCAAGACGACTGCCGATGTACGTGCCTTTTATGAAGCAAAAGTGCCTCTTGGCAGGGGCTGCCGTGTGGACGATGTAGTACGCGCGGTCAAATACGTTATAGAACAGGAATACGAGACAGGCCAAGCGCTCCCGGTGACGGGCGGTCAAGTGATGCTTCGTTAGCGAAGGGGGAACAGATGGCACAAGAAGTACTTATGCCCAAAGAGGGTATCACGGTCGAGACTTGTCTGATCGGTACTTGGCACAAAGACATTGGCGATACCGTAGCGGAAGGCGATGTCTTATTTGATTATGAGACGGATAAGGCGTCTTTTGAATGTGTCACGCAGGTGGCCGGCGTCCTCTTGCATCGCTTCGGCGAGAGCGGAGACGAATTTCCGGTACTGACGGCCGTAGCCATCGTGGGGGAGCCCGGAGAAGATATCAGCGCGTTGATCGCCGCCGCTGCCGGAACCGCGCCCGCACAGCAGCAGCAAGACACGGGAACACAACAGGACATGGGGCCGCCACAGCAGGACACAGGGACAGGCCTTCTGTCTTGTGTGCCAAACGAGACAGAAGGCCTGTCCCTATGTCCTGTTGTGCCAAACGAGACAGAAGGCCTGTCCCTATGTCCTGCGCGTGTGATTGCTTCCCCCCGCGCGCGCGGTATTGCTGCGGCACAGGGGGTTGATTTGTCACAGGCGACTCCGACCGGGCCGCAGGGACGTATCCTCGCGCGCGATGTGATCGCGGCGGCCGCACAGCGATTTGAATTCTCCCAGCCTGGCGGACAGCACAGCGAGGACGATTCCTCCTTTGTGGTTCCCGGCACAGGAGGAACCGTTCCCTCTGTGCTGCCGGATCCTGTCGACGAACCGCTCACGAAGATTCGCAGACTGATCGCGAAGTCTATGCAGGCTTCTTTGCAAAACAGCGCGCAGCTGACGCATCATCACAGCTTTGACGCAGGCCCCGCACTTGCCATGCGCGCCGAGTTCAAGGCATTGCCGGAAGAACAGGGCTTTTCCGGCGTCTCGGTCGGCGATATCATCCTCTTTGTGACGAGCCGTGTGCTGGCAAAACATCCCGAGATCAACGCCCAGCTTTTGGATGGAAATATTTACAGAAAATATACTACGGTCAACCTTGGCGTCGCCGTAGACACCCCGCGCGGGCTTATGGTTCCGACGGTATTCCGCGCGGAGAAAAAATCGCTTCAGCAGATCTCCGCCGAAGTGAAAGAACTGGCGGCGGCCTGCCGTGACGGCAAAATCAGTCCCGACAAACTGACCGGTGCGACTTTCACGGTTTCCAATCTCGGCGCCACGGGTGTAGAGGTCTTTACGCCGATCCTCAATCCGCCGCAGGTAGCGATCGTTGGCGTCTGCGGTACGGTCGACCGCGTTCGCAAAGGTAAAAACGGACGCCCGGAGATCTATCCGGCGATCGGTCTTTCTCTGACGTATGACCATCGTGCGGTAGACGGCGCGCCGGCTTCCCGGTTTGCGGCGGAACTCGGTGCGGCGATCGCCGATTTTTCATGGAAAACACTGTATTTGGAGGGCCGGGCACGTGGGTAAAACATATGATTTGATCATCCTCGGCGGCGGACCGGCGGGGTATTTTGCAGCGGAGCGGGCAGCCGAAGGCGGGCTGAGCGTCTGCGTTTTTGAGGAAAGAAACCTCGGCGGCGTCTGCCTGAACGAGGGCTGTATCCCGACAAAGAGCCTGCTGTACTCGGCAAAGATCTTCGACAATACCCGTCACGGAGCAGACTACGGCGTTACAGCGGAAAATGTCAGCCTAGATCACGAAAAAGTATTGGCGCGCAAAGCGAAGACGGTAAAATCGTTAGTCGCCGGCGTTGCCGGAGCACTCAAGCGTCTCAAGGTAGATGTGATCGCGGAGCGGGCACAGATCACCGGCAAGACAGACGGAAAATTCACGGTGGAAGCGGCAGGGCAGACCAGCACGGGAGATCGTCTTCTGATCGCGGCAGGTTCGGAAGCAGTACTTCCTCCGATTCCCGGATTGAAAGAGGGTTTTGGAAGCGGTTTTGTGCTGACGAGCCGCGAAGCCCTGGACATTCCCGCAGTACCGAAAGAACTTGCCGTGATCGGAGGCGGTGTGATCGGACTCGAACTTGCAAATTATTTTGCGCTGGCGGGTTCGAAGGTCACGGTCGTGGAGATGCTTCCCGAAGTCGGCGGATCCATTGACGCAGACGTCGCCAGGATTCTGCGCGGCAACCTCGAAAAAATAGGATTGACTTTCCTGCTTTCCGCAAAAGCCAAAGAGATCGGAGACGGATTCCTGATCGTTGCATCGCCGGACGGAACAGAAACCAAAATCAATGCGGACAAAATCCTGCTCTCGATCGGTCGCCGCGCATCGACGGATGGTCTCGGCCTTGAAAAAATCGGTGTGCTTACCGAACGCGGCGCCGTCGTGACCGACCCGTATCTGCGCACCAATGTGCCCGGCGTTTGGGCGGCCGGAGATATCAACGGAAAATCGATGTTGGCCCATACGGCCTATCGCGAAGCGATGGCGGCGGTGAATGATATCCTCGGCAAACCTGACCCCGTGCGCTACGACGCCATCCCCCAGGTGATCTATACGATGCCGGAGGCGGCGGGCGTCGGAGAAACCGAGAAATCAGCGGCCGAAAAAGGGATAGCCTACGAAGTTCACCAATTGCCACTGCTGTATTCGGGCCGCTATCTTGCGGAGACCGGCGGCGGTGACGGCATTTGCAAGCTGCTGATCGAAAAGGGTACAAGGCGTTTGCTGGGCGCCCATCTGATCGGCAACTATGCATCGGAGATCATTCTTTCGCCCGCCATTCTCGTGGGGAGCGCGTGGCCGGCCGATACGCTCAAAAAGATCGTATTTCCTCATCCGACTGTTGGCGAAATTTTGCGCGACGTGTTGCTCGAGGTCAAATAATTGTATAGCTTCCCGTCTGAGCGGGAATGACAGGAGGAAATAATGACAAAATCATTGGTAATCAGCCCTGCGTCTTGATCTTGTTCAGCATATCCTCGAAATTGTGCAGGACGAGCATATCGCGGTAGATACGCACCAAGTCCTCATCGGAAAAGATTCCCCGCTCCTCCGCAAGTGTTCTCTGATAGTGATTGACGGGAATCGGGCGAAATGTGATTTCGCTCTCCTTCGCGATCTCCTCCGGGCTGATTACCAATGATTTTGTCATTATTTCCTCCTGTCATTCCCGCTCAGACGGGAAGCTATACAATTATTTG
>BNUG01000060.1 GCA_025997195.1 Clostridia bacterium
TCCTCATCGCGGGCGGTTACCGCAACGGCGATTTTGTCGATTATACAGACAAAGACGTCAGCATGATGTACAACCTCGGCGCGGGCGGCGGCGCCTTCCTTGTCAAGAAGGGTATCGACTACAACCTCCTTCTCGGCAGTCATATCATCGCGGATGGTTCGCTGGCGCTCACAGCGGGCGTTGAGATCGGTGGCATCGCGAAGCCGTTCACGCCGGACAACATCGAAGAAGGTTACCACAGCCTGCGCCTCATGGAGCCTGTCAAGATGAAGAACAAGCTGAACGAAACAAGCCTGCCCAATTGGTACAAATGCATCGACGAGAGCCTGCGCAAGAGCGGCGGGCTGACGAGAAAAGACATCGACTACCTTGGCATCCTTCATTTCAAGCGCAGCCAGCACCATGCGATGCTTGCCGAACTTGAACTTACGGATGACCAAACGGTCTATCTTGAGAACTACGGCCATATCGGTCAACTCGACCAGATCCTGACAATCCATCTTGGGCTCGAACAAGGGAAAATAAAAGACGGCTCGCTGCTCACGCTGATTGCCGCGGGGATCGGCTACGTCTGGGCAGCGACCAGCGTTCGCTGGGGCAAATAAACGCCGGAGAGGAAACAGTCATGTTTGATTACAAAAGTAAATTGATCACCATTGAGCAGGCGCTCGATCTCGTACAAGACGGGGACGTGATCACCGTCGGCCTTGGCGCAAATGAACCGCCCGCCTTTCTGGGCAATCTGCATCGCATCGCCGATCGCGTGCGGAACGTCACGGTCACAAACTGCCTGCCGACCGCCAAGGGCGAGTACCTTTCGGAAGAAAACGTTCGAAAAGCATTCAAGATCGATAGTTGGTTCTCCACACCGGCGCTGCGCAAGCTTGCAAGCACCGGACGCGTCACCTTCATCCCAAACCATCTGCACTTCGCCGGCATCAAGCGCAATTTTCACAAAAAATCAAATATCATGATCACGCTTGCTTCCATGCCGGAGGACAACGGGCGCGTACGCTTTGCAACCGGCAATACTTATGAAGACCGAATCGGCAGTGAGGCGGCGCTGCGCATCGTTGAGATCAGTCCGAACGCACCCCACTGCTTCGGGCAAAATTACTGGGATTGGGATGAGGTCGACTATATCATCGAGAGCGACGCCTATCCGGGGACGATTCCCGGCGTGACCCCCAACGAAAAAGATCTGGCGATCGGAAGGACCATTGCGGATCTTGTCAATGACGGCGATTGTATTCAGGTCGGCATCGGCGGCATCCCGAACGCCGTGTGCAGCTTCTTATTCGAAAAGAAAGAACTGGGCATCCATACCGAGATGATGACGACTGGCATCATGGATTTGATGAAAGCGGGCGTTGTGACCAATGCGCGCAAGCAGGTCGACGTCGGAAAAACGACATTTGCCTTTGCGCTTGGCAGCCTCGAAATGTATGAGTTCATGCACAACAATCCAGACCTGCTCACCGGAAAAGGGGAGTTTGTCAACGATCCCTATGTGATCGCGAAGAATGACAACCAGGTCAGCATCAACACGACGGTAGAAGTCGATCTCACCGGGCAGTGCTGCAGCGAAAGCATCGGAACGCTTCAGATCTCGGGCACGGGCGGGCAGTCGGATACGGCGGTCGGCGCACAGAACTCTAAGGGCGGGCGTTCGATTATCGCACTTTACAGTACGCTCGACAAGAAAGACCACGCGACAGGGGAGATCAAAACATCCTCCAAGATCGTATCCACGCTAAAACCGGGCGCGGCGGTTTCGCTCTCCCGCAACGATACAGACTGGATCGTGACCGAATACGGCGCCGTCAATCTGCGGGGAACGAGCGTTAGCGAACGCGTGCACCTGCTCACCGGCGTTGCGCATCCGGACTTCCGGGAAGGCTTGCTGGCGGATGCAAAATCTTATGGCTGGATTTAGAAAGAGGCAAAACAATGGCTGCATTTGATTTTGAAGGAATATCGATTTACTACGAAAGCCACGGAGAGGGAGAACCCCTCCTGATTCTGAACGGCATCTTTATGAGCTGCGTCTCATGGAAGGGTTTCGTGCCCGTCTTCTCGGCGCGCGGTCGTCTGCTTTTGCTCGACATGGCGGATCAGGGACAGAGTGGAAAACTCGATCATGAATTCACACAGGAACTGCAAGAGCGCATCGTGATCGCTTTTCTCGACCACCTCGGACTGAATCGCGTTTCCATCTGTGGCATCAGCTACGGCGGCGAGGTCGCCATCCGCATCGCCGGCCGACATCCGGAGCGTGTAAACAAACTCGTGCTTTCCAACACCGCAGCCTATACTTCACCTTGGCTGCGCGATATCGGAGTCTCTTGGGAATACGCCATGAACACCCACGACGGACATGTCTTTTTCAAGACCTGTATCCCCATTGTCTATTCTCCGAAGTTTTACGAAGACAATTTGGAATGGGCACGGGCTCGCGAAGATCTCTTTGTAAAATATTTCGCGCCGGAAGTCTATGATGCTTTCGCGCGCCTGACACGCAGCGCCATGACCCACGACGAACGGAGCCGCCTGCCGGGCATCACGGCGGAGACCCTCGTGATCTCCTCGGAACACGACTACGTAACGCCCCTTTACAATCAGAAAGAAATCGCAGGCGCCATCCCAAACGCGGCGCACGCCCTGATCTATGACGCGGGGCATGCGGCGATGTATGAAAAGCCGACGGAGTTTGCTTCCCTGGTTTTAGGGTTTGTTTACAACGACACGAAAAATATCGCGATTGACTAGACGATTCTTGTGCCTTACTCCACGCCTTGCCGGATGATTTCCATCGTGCCGGCGAGGTGCTTTTTTACGCTGTTCATAGACATCCGATCCGTGATGTTTTGAAAAATGAAGATGTCCGTCATGAAATGGATGCACAGATCCGCCAGCACGGTCGCGTTGACGTCTTTGCGGATGCGTCCGTGGTCTTTGTCGTAGTCGATGCCGATCACGAAAATATCTTTGTACTGCATCTTGATCTCCAGGATCAAGCCAAGCGATACCCCGCGGGCATGCCCGTACATGACCTTTCCAAGATCGATATGCTGCTGATGACGGAGCAGATATTCGCTGTCCAGCTCATAATAGTGTTCGAAAAATTCGAGAAACGGACTCGTCTTGTAGTACTTGAAAGCGGGTTCCTTGAACTCTCTGCGCCACTCGCGAAGCGTCTGAAAAACGTAGACGTACAAATCATCTTTGCTGTCGAAATACTGATAGATGCTGCCGCGTGGAATGGCGGCATCTTTTGCAATATTTGAGAACTTCGCCTCTTCGACATTGCGCACACTGAATTCGTTGATTGCCGCGGCCAGAACCTTGTCCTTCTTCTCTTGCGGCAAGTTCTGAAATGTCTGTGTCGGCATTATTTCCTCCATTCCGCGGCTTTGGCCGCAGCGGCTAAGAAAACACGGATTGAGTCAGTGCTTCCCTAAATTACTTACGCGCGTGGCGGTAACAGAAGCGCTTCGCCCCGGATGACCACGGTGCCGTCCTGTTTGGTAGCAACGGTTTCAAATTTGACGCGCCCTTTTTCGAGCTTTTCGATGACCGTGACCGTCGCCTTCACCGTATCGCCGATGAACACAGGGGCCGTGAAGTTCAAACTCTGGGACAAATAAATCGATCCCTCGCCCGGAAATCTCGTGCCGAACACCGTCGAAAACAGGCTGCCGGACAACATGCCGTGCGCGATGCGCTTGCCGAATTTCGATGCTTCCGCGTAAACCTGATTCACATGCGCGGGATTGAAATCCCCGGTGATTCCTGCGAAACCATAGACATCCGTTTCGCTGATTGTTTTTTCAAAAGAAGCGCTGTCACCAATGTTAATTTCATCGTAAGTCATTTTTCTCTCCCTTATCGAACCAAAAATATGACAGTAGTGTCACTAACATTATTGTTGAAATATATGAGTGTGTCAAGAGGAAATGACAGCATTGTCATTGTATACTTTATCCTGTTTCGTCAGATTCTGATGATTTTGTAACCGGCCGCTTTCATCATGCGATTCATCACGGCAAAGCCCAGGCCACCGCTTGCCGCAAGCGCGCCGGCGAGAATAAGATCGACGCCGGATTCGTCCATATCGCGCAGCATGGCATAAAAATCACGCGCGGCCTCCGTGTATGCCTTTTCGTCAAACAACATGACGCCGACACGGCGACCGATCCCCTCATTCAGCGATTTGAGCCGTGATATTTCCGCACGCACGCGTTCCTGCTTCCCCTCGATCACGACCATCTCCGCTTTGGGAGCGTAATGGCGGTATTTCATGCCGGGTGCGCGGGGAGCGGCGGCGATGGCAGCAGCAGGATCGACGCCGTCGTCGGTCAATATGGCGGAATCGATCCCGACTGTCACATCTAGGGTTTGCGCCAGGTCATCCGCCGTGATGACACCGGGCCTGAGAATCTGCGGCGGGTGGGCAGTCATGTCGACCACTGTCGACTCGATGCCCACACGACTGTCCGGACCAACGAGAATGACTTCAACTTTTCCATCTAAGTCAGCGATCACATGTTCGGCTTTCGTCGGTGACGGGCTGCCGGAAAGATTTGCGGAAGGCGCGGCGATGGGCGTACCGGCCAGTCGAATCAACTCGATCGCAACCGGGCTGTCGGGCAGACGTACGCCAACTGTGTCCAGACCGCCGGTTGTCCGTATCGGCACTTCTTCCCGCTTGGAAATAACCATTGTCAATGGGCCGGGCCAATATTCATCCGCCAGCCGTACAATATCCGGTGTAAGTTTCGCCGTCAACAGCGAAAGATCACTGGCCCGCGCGATATGGACAATCATCGGATTGTCGGACGGCCGCCCTTTCGCTTCATAAACACGCCGGACGGCATCCTCGTTGAACGCGTCCGCGCCGAGGCCGTAAACCGTCTCCGTCGGAAACGCCACAAGACCGCCGCTTCTCAGCACTGCCGCCGCTTCTCGGATCTTTTCCATCGCGTCGTCCACGACCCGGGCGGCGTCCGGCTCGCAAAACACCTGCGCCCTGCGCAGCGTTTCTTCCGTCAGCGCCCGTACGTCCAGAATTTTTGTTTCCATCAAACCATGTTCGCCCGAATCAAAACGCTTTCATGCGTTCGGCTCGGTCATTGGTGATCAGCCCATCGATGACTTCGTCGATATCCCCGTCCATAAAGGCTGCTAATTTGTAGAGCGTCAATCCGATTCGATGATCCGAGACACGTCCCTGCGGAAAATTGTAAGTCCGGATGCGCTCGCTGCGGTCTCCGGATCCGACCATGCTACGCCGGGCGTCGGCCTGTTCTTTGTTTTGCTCCTGAAGCGCCAGATCATAGAGACGGGCGCGCAGCACTTTGAACGCTTTGTCCTTGTTCTTGATCTGGGATTTTTCATCCTGGCAGGAGACGACAAGCCCGGTCGGGATATGTGTGAGCCGGACCGCGGAGTCTGTGGTATTGACCGACTGGCCACCGTTGCCCGAACTGCGGAACACATCAACGCGTACCTCGTTCGGGTCGATCTCGACTTCGACGTCCTCGACTTCCGGCATCACGGCCACGGTCGCCGCCGAGGTGTGGATGCGGCCGCTCGCTTCTGTTTCCGGAACGCGCTGGACACGGTGTACACCACTTTCGTATTTGAGCCGTGAATAAGCACCCCGGCCCTTGATCATCAGGATGGCTTCTTTCGTACCACCCAGTTCCGTCTGGTTCAGATCGATCATTTCGGCCTTCCATCCGCGCCGTTCTGCATACCGCAGATACATCCGCAGGAGATCACTGCCGAATAGACTGGCTTCATCACCGCCTGTACCGGCCCGAATCTCGAGGATAACGTTTTTGTCATCATTGGGGTCTTTCGGCAGCAACAAGATCCTCAACGCTTCTTCGCCGGCCGTGATTTTCTCTTTGAGTTCGGAAAGTTCCTCTTTGAACATTTCTTTTTCATCGTCGGCAAGTCCCCCCATATTCAGCATTTCTTCGGTGTCCGCCAAAGCGGCTTTGTTTTTGATATATTCGCCGTACGCTTTGACGACAGGCTCGAGTTCGCCCATCTCTTTCACGATCTTTTGCCATTCGGGCTGGTTCGAAATGACCTCCGGGTCGGAGGCCTTCCCTGAAAGCTCTTCGTATTTTTCTTTGATAAAATCTAATTTGCTAAACATGACTCATTCTTTCCCTTATGACACAGAAATCTCTTCGAAAACACACGAACGCCGCGCAGATACGCGCGGCGTTCAGTCGGTTTCTGATGGTACGCTAAAGGTTGTACTTGTTCTTGAACTTTTCGACGCGGCCGCCGCGGTTCACAAACTTCTGCTGACCCGTGAAGAATGGATGGCAGGCCGAACAAACGTCGAGCCGGATCTCGTCTTCAATAGACTTCGTTTCCCACGCGCTCCCGCAAGCACAAGACACCTTCGTAGTCTTGTAATTGGGATGGATTCCTTCTTTCATCGTTTTTCCTTTCTGTGATCTGTCGCGCACGGTCGTATACGTACGCTATCATCATGTTTGCCACCGCCTCTGTTGTCGATAGGAAGACCTTCGCGACAGCCTTCATATTATACGCAAATGTCCCTCTTCACGCAAGCGAAACTTAATGGTAATATATTCCAAAACAAAGCGAGGTAAAATGGGCACAGGGACATAATGATGTCATGTAAGACAAAATAGAACAGTCCCTTTCTATCCTTACGTGAGGTATACTATATTTCTACAAAGGAGGATGATCATGAACGAACATAGCAAAGAAAAATTATTCCCGGCGATGCCGGCAAATCTGAAAGTTCGGTTCCATAACGAAAGACTCGAAACCAACACCGGCAGGATGCTCGGTTTCGCGGTCTACATCGTCGCGCTGCAAATCCTTCTGAACATCCTGAATATCATCTCGCCGCAATTAACGGGAGAAGGGATGGAAATCCCGATCATGAACTATATACTGCTGTCCCTCGTCACACTTGCGATAGGGATTTCCTATGTCGTCATATTTCTGCTGATCCGGCGCGGCCGGCTGAAAAATGTAAAAGCGAGACAATTTTTCGTGACAAGCCTCATCGTGATCTATGCGGTGATCCAAATGACTTTTTCTACACTCAATATCCTCACGATACAGGGCGTCGGCAGTTTGATTTGCCTGGTGCTTTTGATCGGTTTGGTGCCGATTCTGCACCCGATCGCGAGTACGATCACGATTTTGATTTCATTTGCATATACGCTTGTGCTGATGCGCGCCACGCAAAATATCGTTGATGTAGAAGGTTTGTCATCGTGGGACAATTTTGCCCAAACAGATATGAGAGCGAATCTGATCATCATTGTTGGCCTCTCGATTTTTATCTCCTGGGTCGTATACAGCCTGTACACGCGAAATTTCCTGAAGAAAGCCAATCTTGAAACCGCCAACGAGAGGCTCGAGGAAGCCGTCAAGGAGAGAACCCGCGAACTGGAAGAACAAACAACCGCCGCGCAGACCGCATCCAAAGTCAAAAGCAGGTTTCTGTCAGGCATGAACCACGAACTTCGTACCCCGCTCAATGCCATCGTCGGCATGGCACGCATCGCGAAGGATACCGGTGACAAGGCGAAAGCGGATGAAGCACTGACAGAGATCGAAGAACAAAGCGCTCGGTTGCTTGCAATCCTCAACGATATGTCGGAAGTCATGGCGGATGAGAGAAATCTGATTCCCGAAGATCAGGTCAGCGTACCCGACCTAAAAGGCAAACACATCCTTGTCGTCGATGACGTCGAGATCAACCGTACCGTGCTCGCGGGCCTGATCGAGTGCACGGAGGCGCAGGTGGACGAGGCGGAAGACGGCACCCGCGCCATAGACCTGTTTGAAAAATCTCCCGAGGGATATTACGATTTCATCTTCATGGACATCATGATGCCCAAGATGGACGGAAATGAAGCCACGCGCAGGATCCGGGCGCTGAACAGATCGGATGCCGCCGTGCCGATCGTAGCGATTTCCGCCAACGCGCTCAAGACGGATGTGGAAAACGCTCTCGCAGCCGGCATGAACCGACACATCGCCAAACCGGTAGATTTTCAACTCATCATGGAAGCCCTGAGGGAATACATCCAGTACTAAGAAACTCCTTACAGAGCGCGCTTCATTTCCCGTTTGTTGGAGTACATCTTGCGATCGGCCTCATAAATAAGATCATCGATGCCCGTGGCGTCCAAAAATCCATCCGCGATCCCGGCAGCAAAGCTGATTTTTTCGATGTCGTTCACCTGCAGCGAATTATAAGCTGTGATCTTATCCCGCACACGAGCCAAATATTCCGCCGCCTTTGCCTCATCCGCCTTCTCGAAAATCGCAAGGAATTCATCGCCGCCATACCGGCCGACGAAGCCATAATCCTTCGCTTCTTCCGAGAGCACCCTGGCAAATTGCATGATGATCTGGTCACCCCCCTGATGCCCGAGGAAATCGTTGGCCATCTTCAGATTGTTCATGTCAAACATCACCACGACGATGCTGTCCGAAGCCAGGGATTCCTTCAGCCGCGCGATCAGCCGCTCGCAACTTGCACGGTTTTCCAGATGGGTCATCGGATCGACATAAGCGATCTTGCCCAGCGCTTCCGCACGCCGCCCGACCGCCATGCCGCGGATAATGAAGACACTCGCCACGACGATGAGCAGAATGAAAACCACGTTCACGCCGAGCAAGATCTTCGTGGTGCGGTTGACTTGCTCCTCCGAGTAAGCCTCCGCATCGAACACCGTAGCATTCGCCAGCTTGAAATAGTCTTCGCTCAGCACGTAAAGCTCCAGCGGATTCGCGCCTTCGCGTACGTTTTCGATCTCCTCTTTGAGCACAGCCCATTTTCCGAGCAACTCTTTGATATCATTGGCATGTGTCTCATCCGGAAGTGCGATGATGTTGCTAAGCATTTCGACCTCCGTATCCTCGCCTTCACCGGTGTCGAGCGCATACAGGATGCGGTCAAGACGGTTGCGAAGGGCGTCCCGGGCTTCTGCGTCAACATCGCCGGAATAAGCATTCTGCAGTTCCATCTTCATGAGTTTCTGCGTGGCGCCGCGCACAATACCGTCATAGTTGACGACGCGCGCATTCCCTTGCAGCTGGTTGATCGAGGTAAAGGAAAGGATACTGACCGTGAGGAAGAGAACAATGCTGATACCGATGATCAGATATGCACTATTTGCCCTAAGCTTTTTCATTTCTCATTCACCCTTGCGTTCGCCAAATTATTTTAGCATTTGTGTCATGATCTTGTAGGCTTCACCAAAATCGATCGGTTTGCCGATATGCCCGTCCATGCCCGATTTCATCACACGCCTGATGTCATCGCGCATGACGTTTGCCGTAACTGCAATGATTTTGATCTCCGTCGCATCGCTGCGTCTGCTCTCTCGGATCAGTTTCGTCGCTTCGCAGCCGTCCATGACCGGCATTTGCATATCCATCAGGATCATATCGAAATATCCTTCCGGTTGGTTCAGGAACATATCCAGGGCGACCTGCCCGTTTTCGGCGGTTTCCATCTCCACGCCGGTTTCCCTGAGAATCTCCGCCGCAATCTCGCGATTGATCTCGATGTCGTCAACGATCAGCAAGCGTTTGCCGTGAAAGTCCGGCGTCTCATCGCCTTCCGCATCCACTTCAGCCCGTATCATTTCCGTCTGTGCCGGTACGCGAATGGTAAAGGTGAAGGTACTGCCTTCGCCGAGTACGCTATCCAGTTCGATATCGCCGCCCATCTTTTCCACGATATTTTTGGAAATAACAAGACCGAGTCCCGTGCCGCCATAGCGTTTCGTCATGCCGGCGTTTGCCTGTACAAAAGCGGTGAAGAGCTTTTTGGCCTGCTCCGGTGCAATGCCGATGCCCGTATCGTTAATGGCAAACGAGTAGACGCTCTCCCCGTTTACATGCATAATTTCTTCCACAAGCAATCCGATCTTTCCGCCGGCGTCTGTGAATTTGACGGCATTTGACAACAAATTGATCATCACCTGGTTGAGACGCAGCGCGTCTGTAATGATCCCGTCGTGCTTGATATCCTTGACGGAAAGCTTGAAAGTGAGGTTCTTTTCCTCCACCTTCGCCTGAAACATCGACTCGATAAAAAACAGATCTTCTTTCAGTGAAAACATTTGCTCGTCAAACAGGAGTTTGCCCGATTCGATTTTTGAAAAATCGAGGATATCATTGATTACGCCGATCAGGTGTTTTGAGTTGTCTTCTATTTTTTGCAGGCAATCCCGTATCCGTTCTCTATCGGAAGCGGCCTGCGCGATCTGCGCCATGCCGATAATCGCACTCATCGGCGTACGGATCTCATGGCTCATGGTGGAAAGAAAATCGCTCTTTGCGCGACTCATCTTTTCCAGATTTTCCATCATGATATTCAGGTTCTTTTCGATCTCCGCAAAGGCGTCGGCGTCATCCGTCTCAATGCGTTTTTCTAAATGTCCGGCAGACGCGAACGCGAGGAATTTTCCAAGCTTTTCCCCACCGGCTTTCAATTTTTGCAGCAACGACCGGATCGGCAACACGACGATGAGAGCCGCCACAGCCACGGCAACCGGCAAAGTAACAAAAGCAACAGCGCCGCGGCCGGACAAATAATAACCTGCAAATACCAGCGCTGTGTCACAAGCCACAACAAGAATTACGATCAAGACGACTGTTTTTTTCGGTAAAAACATGATTCTCCACTATTACGTAAGATTTACCATATCAGTTCAGACACAATTCAGTTCAGTTCAGACACAATATCATTCTGCTTTCCTTTGCTAATATTTTACCATAAATTAGCGTATAATGTGTTCATGAAAAAAGGACAAAGGGACAGGCCTTCTGTCTTGTGGAAAAAGAAGGACAGAAGGACAAAGGGACAGGCCTTCTGTCTTGTGAAGGACAAAGGGAAGGACACACTGTCTTGTAAAGGAGAGGAAGGATGACGAAAAAGATTACAAAACAGGAAGCGGCTGAACTGCTGGAACGGTACAACAAGGATGCGTTTCATCTCCGGCATGCAGCGATCGTCGCCGGCGTGATGCGATATTTTGCCGGCGCTCTCGGCTATGGTGAGGAAGCGGATTTTTGGGAGCTCGTCGGCTTGCTGCACGATTTGGACTTCGAACTGTATCCGGAAGAACACTGCATGAAGGTACAGGAGATCATGCGGAAAGAAGGCCTTGAAGAACGGCTTATCCACGCGGCGGCCAGCCACGGATACGCGCTTACCGTCGACATAGAACCTGAGCACGAGATGGAGAAAATCCTCTACGCGACGGATGAACTCACAGGGCTGATCGGCGCGGTCGCTCTCATGCGGCCGTCAAAAAGTGTGCAAGATTTGGAAGTGAAATCCGTTCGGAAAAAATATAAGACGGCAAGCTTTGCGGCGGGATGTTCGAGAGACGTCATCGAGCGCGGCGCACAAATGCTTGGGTGGGAACTCGACGAACTGATTGAAAAAACAATCCTCGCGATGCGGACATGCGAGCAAGCAGACTGATGAAAAAAGAGCCAACTGCCTTTCAAAAAAACAAGGCGATCTTAGCGGCGCTGACGGTCAACGCTATCATTGCCGTAATGAAATTCATTGTCGCTTTTTTCTCGGGATCCGCGTCTCTTTTCTCAGAAGCGATCCATTCCAGCGCGGACGCATTCAATCAGGTCGTGTTGCTAATCGGCAAGCATCTGGCAAAGAAAGGGCCTGACGACACGCATCCTTTCGGCCATGCGCGGGCGGCATTTTTCGCTTCATTTTGTGTCGCCGTCCTATTGTTCTTTGTAGGCGGTGCCTATTCCTGCATGGAAGCCATTGAGAAAATAAATCACACGATCCACGCTACGGGTGAACATACTCTGGACATGAAAGCACTTTTCGTGGCCGCCGTTATCCTCATCGTCTCCATTATCCTAGAATGTTTTTCCTTCCGGACGGCACTGATCGAAGTAAAAGAAGAGCAGGAAAAAACAGGCGCCAAAAAGGGATTGATTCAATTTTATAAAGATACCCGAAATTCTTCTCTGATCGTGATTGTGACAGAGGATCTGACAGCGATGCTCGGTCTTGGGCTTGCACTCGCCGGTGTTCTCCTCACGATCTTTACCGGGAACCCGCTGTGGGACGCCATCGGTGGGGTCGCCATCGGCGTTTTGCTTATCCTTGCCGCCTTTATCCTTGGCAAAGAAATCGCTTCGCTCATCATTGGGGAAGCCTTGCCCGCAGAAAACATCTGCGAAATCGAGAAACTTGTCCGAAATACGCCGCATGTCAAGAATTGCCGCAAGGTAAAGACTGTCGCCCTCGGGACAGACAGTATCCTGATCGAAATCGACGTCGAGTTCGAAACGGACGGTTCGGTTTCGGCGGAAGAAATGATACAAGCCATCGCTGAGATCAAACTCGCTTTGAAGGCCTTGCGGAAAGACAAAGATACTTATGTAAGTACCTGCATCGAAGCCGTCGGAACCTCAGCCCTCCAGCACCGCGGCGGTTCGCTTTAGTTCCGAGACGATCTGGATATGTTGGGGACAAGCCTGCTCACACTGACCGCAGGCGATACAATCAGACGCCTTCACGCCGCTAAATGTCGC
>BNUG01000061.1 GCA_025997195.1 Clostridia bacterium
CGATGTGTAAACCTGCATTATGAATCAATCATCAATATGAGATCCAAAGTCGTATAGATCGCACGGGAGACGTTGTCAAAGAATGACGTTGACGCTTTTTTCCGGATGGTCAAAGCGTACGGAAAATCCTCCTTATGGTATGCTGATGCAATTTCTGAAACGGCGTTTTTACTTTGCCGGTCGTTATTTTATGCGAGAACTTGTGGACGCCTTTCATTTATGGTATCAGCAAACACAAAGTCCCTGCGGCAATGAGCGTCAACCCAAGGCCGGACTTCTTTGTCAATTTTTCTTTCAGGAATAGGCAACCAAAGGCGACCGTAATGACGATACTGAGTTTGTCGATCGGGACGACGATGGCCACCGGGCCGGTTTGGAGTGCACGATAATAACATATCCAGGACAGTCCGGTAGCGAGTCCGGACAGGGCAATGAAGAGTAGGTTTTTCTTGCCGATCGCTGGAATCCCTTTATGCGCGCCTTTGCCCATGACAATGAGCCATGCCATGATCAGGACGACTACGGTGCGAATGGCTGTGCCAAGATTGGACTCCACATCGGCAATCCCGATCTTGCCAAGGATGGCGGTGAGCGCGGCAAAAATCGCAGAGAGAACTGCAAACGGCAGCCACGCTTTGCTCCCATCCGTCCTGCGTCCATCTCTTTTTGGCTCAATTACCCCGGCACGACATCCTGTATTTAAGTGTCGGGGTAATGTCATCATCAAAGTGCCGGCGCCGATCAATACCATACACACGACTTTAAGCAAGGTAAGCGTTTCGCCAAGCAGCAGGAACGCAAGCAGCATTGTCAGAACCACAGAGGACTTGTCAACGGGTACGACCTTGTTAATATCGCCGAGTTTGATTGCCTTGAAATAGCAGAGCCACGATCCCCCCGTCGCAAGACCGGAAAGAATCAGAAAGACAAAACTCTTTTGACTGACGTCCGCAATGCTTGTCTGCGAGCCGACAAGAAACACCATGAGCCACGCGAAGATCACGACCACCACGGTGCGGAGCGCCGTAGCCAGATCGGAGTCCGTATCTTTGATTCCGATCTTGGCAAGAATGGATGTGATTCCTGCAAAAATCGCAGCCCCAAACGCAAAAGTCAGCCACATGATTCAACCTCTGTTTCCATCAAGAAACTGTAGAAAATCAAATATTACTTATCATTATATTCGTTTTCTATGTATGCGGTTTTCTTTCGCACGGCGCGGCGGCTCTGCCGGTAGCCCATCACAATGAACCAAACATAACAAATCGTCTTGGGCAGCATCAGCATACCGATAAGCGGAATCGTGTCAGCCCAAAGAACGACCGGGATATAGAGCAGGAAAGAAAAGAATATGGCGAGAGGCGCGAACCGAAATCCCTCGATTTTGTTTTTTGCAAACAAGACGATCAGGATGATTCCCATGATAACAAAGGGAATATTTCGGATGATCCCCCAGCTCAGCGGCGAGTCCGCCGTAAACCATTCATTCTGCGGGAAGAGACACAGTACAATTCGGGCGATGGCGAGCATATAGATGATTGCCGATAGACTTTTGTTTGCGGGCGTATCCGACCTGAGCTGCCAGAAATGAAATATCAGTACATAGAAAATGGTCATGGTGATGGACGTGATGAGTGTTCCCACCCCCAGCGCAAAGACATTTTCAGACAGGGTGTCCGTGATCAGCCCAAGCATTCTCGGAATCAAATGGAAACTATCGCCGACGGCGAGAAGCAATGCCGCTGTGCCGAAAAGCCGATACGATTTGTCATTACCGGATTTCACAATCATAATGATGCCGATTATCATTGTAAAAACGAGATACGCTATTTCGAAGACCGGTTCCATAATTGCTTGCATATTTTTGTCCCTCTTCCTGAACCCTGCGCACATTTTTCTGTTTAGGATTCCCACATTATTGCATGATTGTTTCGAAATCGCCAGTAAATCAAAAATAGCATATTGACTGGATTCAGTCAATATGCTATTCTCGGTATATTCGCCGGAAGAACCGGTAAATTTGTTTGAGGATAAGCGTCTTGAGATTCCCGTCTGCGCGGGAATGACCATCGGAAAGAGATAGGAGAAACGGATGACAAGGGTGACAAAAGCCGCTGCAGAGCGGCAACAGGAAATCGTAGCTACGGCACGAAAGATATTTGTCGAAAAGGGATTTGATGATGCGCAGATTTCCGATATTGCGAAGGAGATGAATGTCGCACACGGATTGGTCTATCACTATTTCAAATCCAAGACCGAACTTCTGTATGCGGTGATCGATGAACTGGCCAAGGAACATATGGCGGAAGCGCAGAAGCGAATCGCAAAAAGCAAGGGAACGACACGCGAATGTATTGAGACGCTGTTGGCGGATAAAGAAACGGACGGCAAAAAAAAGTACGAAAAATTGTTCTCAAGTCTGATGGCAAATCAAGGCGTTCTGGAATATTTGAAAAGAACCATGATATTGTCCACATCCCCCGTTTTGTTGTCGTTGATTGAGCGGGGGAACACAGACGGATCGTGGAACTGTAAGTATCCAAAAGAAACGGCGGATTTTATTATTCAGGGAATGAGCGGCATCATGAACACGGCAGGATCCGATTTTAAGGAAGATGCGGAAAACAAGGTGATCTTCACCGATATTATCATGCGGCTGCTCGGCGCCGGGCAAGCTGAAGAGGAGGAAAAAGAGAGATGAGTATCTATGATCACAGTTACATCAATTTTGTCAACTGCGTTATGGAGTCAGTTTCCCTCTTTCGCAGAAAATCGATGTGAAGGGAGCGAACGCCGACCTGCTGTTTCTGGAACTTTCCGCCGGGAAGCCGCCCAAATGGAATTTCACAAAATTTTTAATTGATCGTGAAGGCAATCTCTCGGAACGGTTTGCTTCTGCCGTAAAGCCGGAACAGCTCGTGCCGTGGATCGAAGATTTGCTAAACTAAGGGAGCGCTTCCCGAGACTGAGGAGGAAAAAAAGATGTACGTATCCATTAGATATTTCACGCGTTCCGGGAATACAAAAAAACTGGCGGATGCCATAGGAAACGTCTTGGGTGTTCCCGCGCTGCCGATCAGCGAAAAATTGATGACGCCGGTCGACCTATTGTTTTTGGGCGGATCTGTATATGGAGGGAAGGTAGATGATTCTCTTGCCGCCTTCATTGATGAATTAAATCCGGAGTATGTGAAAAAAATTGCCGTTTTCAGTACATCGGCATTTGCAAAATCCGGTTTTCAAAAGATAAAATCCCTTGCCGAAGCAAAAGGAATCGAAGTCGCTCCTAAAAATTATTATTGTCCGGGCAAATTTCTCTTTCTGCATCAGAGCCGTCCCAATGAAGAGGACTGCAAGGCCGCCGCTCTATTTTTTGTTATGCCAATATGTAAAAGACGAAATTCAGAAAACATTAGACAAATACTACGCATGATCAATTAGCCACCGTTTTGGTAGTTTCATTAAAACTCCAGTGCCGTCCTCGATAGGATTTGCGTTGACGTCATGATAAAATAGAGATAAAATTATGATAATGAATGAACGGAGGCTACTATGATTCAAATTAAACCGGTGTCCGAACTTCGGAACAATTATCCTGCAATAGAGAAGATCGTTCAGAATGGTTCGCCTGTTTACCTAACAAAAAACGGCTATGGATCAATGGTTGTGATGAGTCTCGAAAAATATGCCGAACTATCTGACGACATCGAGTTAAAACTTGATGAGGCAGATAAGGCTGCGGCGTTATCCGATGTGAGGCTGACACATGATGAGGTCTTTGGAAAGTATAGGAGATAGGAATTGCCTGAAAAACAGTACACGCTATCCTATCTTCCGCTATTTGATGAAGATCTGGATGAAGCATGGCATTACAAGGATCGCGAGTATCCCTACTACCGAATTCCAATTCGAAATTTTACCGTTTGGTATGTTGTAATTGATGATGTGATGGAAGTAAGGCGCTTCCTGTATGGCAAGCGTAAAGTCACAGAACTCTTGTAGGATCCCCCCACAACTTTTAAACACAACAAAGAATTAACAGTTAAAATTAAGATTAACTATGCGGCGCTATGCGCTACGGACGTCCATATGGTTTATCGCTCCACCGATTAAATGTTGGACATCTTGACAATCAGTACGACATCCTGCTACGCTCGAAAGCCTCGCAATACCATCAGTATAGATGCGGGCCCGCCTTTTTTCCACGCAGCTTGCTGCGTAATGGAAAAAAGGACAGCGGAGGTGCGCCTTGCACGATGCCGTGTTGCTTCGCCAATTCCGTCCAACCTTTAATCGGCGAAGCAATAATATGATGAAAACTGAAAAGGCAGCATTTGAATCACTTCGCATATCGCGATGCATAAAGTATAATAAAGCAGAAATGGCGTAAAGTCCATGCAGACGACCTCGGATGGCATTGAAAATAAAGGAGAATTTGAATAAATGAAATTAGGAATTGTTGGTTTGCCGAATGTCGGTAAGAGTACGTTGTTCAATGCGATCACGAAGGCCGGGGCGGAGGCTGCGAACTATCCGTTTTGTACGATCGAGCCCAATGTGGGCGTCGTTACCGTACCCGACGAACGCATTGATGCGCTTACCGAAATGTACGATTCCGACAAGACGGTCTATGCGACCATCGAGTTTTACGACATTGCAGGCCTCGTAAAAGGTGCGTCAAAAGGCGAAGGACTCGGCAATAAATTTCTCGGGCACATCCGCGAAGTCGCGGCCATCGTGCATGTTGTGCGCTGTTTCGACGATCCCAATGTCGTGCATGTGGATGGGGTGCCCGATCCCGCGCGGGATATCGAGACAATCGATTTGGAGTTGATCTTTGCCGATATGGACGCGGTAGAACGCCGCATCGACAAGACGAAGAAGGCGATGAAGGGCGGCGACAAATCTTTTGAAAAGGAACTGACGCTGCTGGAACGCATCCACGCAGCGCTGTTAGACGGCAAGCCGGCGCGCGCCTTGGATCTGGAAGAAGACGAGCGGGCGGCGCTTCAGGCGATGGATCTGCTGACGGGCAAGCCGGTCATCTACGCAGCCAATATCGCCGAGTCCGAAGCGGGCAGCGCGGAAGAAAATGAATATGTCAAAGCGGTTCGCTGCATTGCGGAAGCGGAAGGCACCGAGACTGTGGTGCTTGCCGCCAAGGTCGAAGCAGAACTTGCGGAGCTTGACGAGGAAGACCGCGCCGCATTTCTGGAAGAACTCGGCATTGGCGAATCGGGTCTCGACAAACTCGTCAAAGCCTCCTATGCTTTGCTCGATCTCATCTCCTTCCTTACGGCGGGGAAACCAGAGACGCGGGCGTGGACGATCACGCGCGGCATGAAAGCGCCGCAGGCGGCAGGCAAGATCCATACGGATTTTGAGCGCGGCTTTATTCGCGCGGAAACGATCGCTTATGAAAAACTCATGGAATGTGGGAGCCTTGCCGCCGCGAAGGAAAAAGGACTCATCCGTTCAGAAGGCAAAGAATACGTCGTCAAAGACGGTGACGTCATGCATTTTCTGTTCAACGTGTAATCAGAGGCAAGACAGAAGGCCTGTCCCTCTGTCTTGTTGCTAACAAGACAGAGGGACAGGCCTTCTGTCCTGTAAACAACAACAGGACAGAAGGCCTGTCCCTTTGTCCTGTTAGGTGTATATTTTCGGTAACCGCTGGCCGAAACGGCAGACGACCTCGTAGCTGATCGTACCTGAAAGTTTCCCAATTTCTTCAGCGGAGATCTCGAGTCCATCCTGGACGCCCATCACCGTGATCTCGTCATATTCCGTGACGCCCGGTACGTCCGTGACATCCGCCATGAATTGATCCATGCAAATCGTGCCGACGATCGGCGCGTATGTTCCGCGCACGATGACGTGCCCTTGGTCGCTCAGCACACGTGGTAAACCGTCACCATAGCCGAGCGGTACCGTCGCGATAAGGCTGGGACGTGTGGTGGTGAAATGTCTGCCGTAACTGACTGAAAATCCGGCGGGTACTTTCTTCAGATACACGATATGGGCCCGCACACTCATGGCAGGGGAAAGCGAGAGGCGTGATCGGTCAACCTCATCCGACGGATAAAGGCCGTAGAGGGCGATGCCCGGCCGGACAATATCAAAACGGGCTTCCTTTATACGGAGACTGACGTAGCCGAGATCGTTCGGCTATCCACGCTTCCGCACTTAAAAATGAAGGGCATTTTCTCCCATTTTGCGACCGCCGACGCATCGGATCTTTCCTATGCCCGCGCGCAATTGCGCATCTTCGACGCCTTCTGGACTCAGCTCGGAAAAGTCGGCATAGATCCGGGAAAAAAAACGATTGCCAACAGCGCCGCCATCATGATGTTACCGGAAGCCCGTTTTGATATTGTCCGGCCGGGCATCGCCCTCTACGGCCTTTATCCGTCGGATGAGGTTGACCGATCACGCCTCTCGCTTTCCCCTGCCATGAGTGTGCGGGCCCATATCGTGTATCTGAAGAAAGTACCCGCCGGATTTTCAGTCAGTTACGGCAGACATTTCACCACCACACGTCCCAGCCTTATCGCGACGGTACCGCTCGGCTATGGTGACGGTTTACCACGTGTGCTGAGCGACCAAGGGCACGTCATCGTGCGCGGAACATACGCGCCGATCGTCGGCACGATTTGCATGGATCAATTCATGGCGGATGTCACGGACGTACCGGGCGTCACGGAATATGACGAGATCACGGTGATGGGCGTCCAGGATGGACTCGAGATCTCCGCTGAAGAAATTGGGAAACTTTCAGGTACGATCAGCTACGAGGTCGTCTGCCGTTTCGGCCAGCGGTTACCGAAAATATACACCTAACAGGACAAAGGGACAGGCCTTCTGTCCTGTTGTTGTTTACAGGACAGAAGGCCTGTCCCTCTGTCTTGTTAGCAACAAGACAGAGGGACAGGCCTTCTGTCTTGCCTCTGATTACACGTTGAACAGAAAATGCATGACGTCACCGTCTTTGACGACGTATTCTTTGCCTTCTGAACGGATGAGTCCTTTTTCCTTCGCGGCGGCAAGGCTCCCACATTCCATGAGTTTTTCATAAGCGATCGTTTCCGCGCGAATAAAGCCGCGCTCAAAATCCGTATGGATCTTGCCTGCCGCCTGCGGCGCTTTCATGCCGCGCGTGATCGTCCACGCCCGCGTCTCTGGTTTCCCCGCCGTAAGGAAGGAGATGAGATCGAGCAAAGCATAGGAGGCTTTGACGAGTTTGTCGAGACCCGATTCGCCAATGCCGAGTTCTTCCAGAAATGCGGCGCGGTCTTCCTCGTCAAGCTCCGCAAGTTCTGCTTCGACCTTGGCGGCAAGCACCACAGTCTCGGTGCCTTCCGCTTCCGCAATGCAGCGAACCGCTTTGACATATTCATTTTCTTCCGCGCTGCCCGCTTCGGACTCGGCGATATTGGCTGCGTAGATGACCGGCTTGCCCGTCAGCAGATCCATCGCCTGAAGCGCCGCCCGCTCGTCTTCTTCCAGATCCAAGGCGCGCGCCGGCTTGCCGTCTAACAGCGCTGCGTGGATGCGTTCCAGCAGCGTCAGTTCCTTTTCAAAAGATTTGTCGCCGCCCTTCATCGCCTTCTTCGTCTTGTCGATGCGGCGTTCTACCGCGTCCATATCGGCAAAGATCAACTCCAAATCGATTGTCTCGATATCCCGCGCGGGATCGGGCACCCCATCCACATGCACGACATTGGGATCGTCGAAACAGCGCACAACATGCACGATGGCCGCGACTTCGCGGATGTGCCCGAGAAATTTATTGCCGAGTCCTTCGCCTTTTGACGCACCTTTTACGAGGCCTGCAATGTCGTAAAACTCGATGGTCGCATAGACCGTCTTGTCGGAATCGTACATTTCGGTAAGCGCATCAATGCGTTCGTCGGGTACGGTAACGACGCCCACATTGGGCTCGATCGTACAAAACGGATAGTTCGCAGCCTCCGCCCCGGCCTTCGTGATCGCATTGAACAACGTACTCTTACCGACATTCGGCAAACCAACAATTCCTAATTTCATTTATTCAAATTCTCCTTTATTTTCAATGCCATCCGAGGTCGTCTGCATGGACTTTACGCCATTTCTGCTTTATTATACTTTATGCATCGCGATATGCGAAGTGATTCAAATGCTGCCTTTTCAGTTTTCATCATATTATTGCTTCGCCGATTAAAGGTTGGACGGAATTGGCGAAGCAACACGGCATCGTGCAAGGCGCACCTCCGCTGTCCTTTTTTCCATTACGCAGCAAGCTGCGTGGAAAAAAGGCGGGCCCGCATCTATACTGATGGTATTGCGAGGCTTTCGAGCGTAGCAGGATGTCGTACTGATTGTCAAGATGTCCAACATTTAATCGGTGGAGCGATAAACCATATGGACGTCCGTAGCGCATAGCGCCGCATAGTTAATCTTAATTTTAACTGTTAATTCTTTGTTGTGTTTAAAAGTTGTGGGGGGATCCTACAAGAGTTCTGTGACTTTACGCTTGCCATACAGGAAGCGCCTTACTTCCATCACATCATCAATTACAACATACCAAACGGTAAAATTTCGAATTGGAATTCGGTAGTAGGGATACTCGCGATCCTTGTAATGCCATGCTTCATCCAGATCTTCATCAAATAGCGGAAGATAGGATAGCGTGTACTGTTTTTCAGGCAATTCCTATCTCCTATACTTTCCAAAGACCTCATCATGTGTCAGCCTCACATCGGATAACGCCGCAGCCTTATCTGCCTCATCAAGTTTTAACTCGATGTCGTCAGATAGTTCGGCATATTTTTCGAGACTCATCACAACCATTGATCCATAGCCGTTTTTTGTTAGGTAAACAGGCGAACCATTCTGAACGATCTTCTCTATTGCAGGATAATTGTTCCGAAGTTCGGACACCGGTTTAATTTGAATCATAGTAGCCTCCGTTCATTCATTATCATAATTTTATCTCTATTTTATCATGACGTCAACGCAAATCCTATCGAGGACGGCACTGGAGTTTTAATGAAACTACCAAAACGGTGGCTAATTGATCATGCGTAGTATTTGTCTAATGTTTTCTGAATTTCGTCTTTTACATATTGGCATAACAAAAAATAGAGCGGCGGCCTTGCAGTCCTCTTCATTGGGACGGCTCTGATGCAGAAAGAGAAATTTGCCCGGACAATAATAATTTTTAGGAGCGACTTCGATTCCTTTTGCTTCGGCAAGGGATTTTATCTTTTGAAAACCGGATTTTGCAAATGCCGATGTACTGAAAACGGCAATTTTTTTCACATACTCCGGATTTAATTCATCAATGAAGGCGGCAAGAGAATCATCTACCTTCCCTCCATATACAGATCCGCCCAAAAACAATAGGTCGACCGGCGTCATCAATTTTTCGCTGATCGGCAGCGCGGGAACACCCAAGACGTTTCCTATGGCATCCGCCAGTTTTTTTGTATTCCCGGAACGCGTGAAATATCTAATGGATACGTACATCTTTTTTTCCTCCTCAGTCTCGGGAAGCGCTCCCTTAGTTTAGCAAATCTTCGATCCACGGCACGAGCTGTTCCGGCTTTACGGCAGAAGCAAACCGTTCCGAGAGATTGCCTTCACGATCAATTAAAAATTTTGTGAAATTCCATTTGGGCGGCTTCCCGGCGGAAAGTTCCAGAAACAGCAGGTCGGCGTTCGCTCCCTTCACATCGATTTTCTGCGAAAGAGGGAAACTGACTCCATAACGCAGTTGACAAAATTGATGTAACTGTGATCATAGATACTCATCTCTCTTTTTCCTCCTCTTCAGCTTGCCCGGCGCCGAGCAGCCGCATGATAATATCGGTGAAGATCACCTTGTTTTCCGCATCTTCCTTAAAATCGGATCCTGCCGTGTTCATGATGCCGCTCATTCCCTGAATAATAAAATCCGCCGTTTCTTTTGGATACTTACAGTTCCACGATCCGTCTGTGTTCCCCCGCTCAATCAACGACAACAAAACGGGGGATGTGGACAATATCATGGTTCTTTTCAAATATTCCAGAACGCCTTGATTTGCCATCAGACTTGAGAACAATTTTTCGTACTTTTTTTTGCCGTCCGTTTCTTTATCCGCCAACAGCGTCTCAATACATTCGCGTGTCGTTCCCTTGCTTTTTGCGATTCGCTTCTGCGCTTCCGCCATATGTTCCTTGGCCAGTTCATCGATCACCGCATACAGAAGTTCGGTCTTGGATTTGAAATAGTGATAGACCAATCCGTGTGCGACATTCATCTCCTTCGCAATATCGGAAATCTGCGCATCATCAAATCCCTTTTCGACAAATATCTTTCGTGCCGTAGCTACGATTTCCTGTTGCCGCTCTGCAGCGGCTTTTGTCACCCTTGTCATCCGTTTCTCCTATCTCTTTCCGATGGTCATTCCCGCGCAGACGGGAATCTCAAGACGCTTATCCTCAAACAAATTTACCGGTTCTTCCGGCGAATATACCGAGAATAGCATATTGACTGAATCCAGTCAATATGCTATTTTTGATTTACTGGCGATTTCGAAACAATCATGCAATAATGTGGGAATCCTAAACAGAAAAATGTGCGCAGGGTTCAGGAAGAGGGACAAAAATATGCAAGCAATTATGGAACCGGTCTTCGAAATAGCGTATCTCGTTTTTACAATGATAATCGGCATCATTATGATTGTGAAATCCGGTAATGACAAATCGTATCGGCTTTTCGGCACAGCGGCATTGCTTCTCGCCGTCGGCGATAGTTTCCATTTGATTCCGAGAATGCTTGGGCTGATCACGGACACCCTGTCTGAAAATGTCTTTGCGCTGGGGGTGGGAACACTCATCACGTCCATCACCATGACCATTTTCTATGTACTGATATTTCATTTCTGGCAGCTCAGGTCGGATACGCCCGCAAACAAAAGTCTATCGGCAATCATCTATATGCTCGCCATCGCCCGAATTGTACTGTGTCTCTTCCCGCAGAATGAATGGTTTACGGCGGACTCGCCGCTGAGCTGGGGGATCATCCGAAATATTCCCTTTGTTATCATGGGAATCATCCTGATCGTCTTGTTTGCAAAAAACAAAATCGAGGGATTTCGGTTCGCGCCTCTCGCCATATTCTTTTCTTTCCTGCTCTATATCCCGGTCGTTCTTTGGGCTGACACGATTCCGCTTATCGGTATGCTGATGCTGCCCAAGACGATTTGTTATGTTTGGTTCATTGTGATGGGCTACCGGCAGAGCCGCCGCGCCGTGCGAAAGAAAACCGCATACATAGAAAACGAATATAATGATAAGTAATATTTGATTTTCTACAGTTTCTTGATGGAAACAGAGGTTGAATCATGTGGCTGACTTTTGCGTTTGGGGCTGCGATTTTTGCAGGAATCACATCCATTCTTGCCAAGATCGGAATCAAAGATACGGACTCCGATCTGGCTACGGCGCTCCGCACCGTGGTGGTCGTGATCTTCGCGTGGCTCATGGTGTTTCTTGTCGGCTCGCAGACAAGCATTGCGGACGTCAGTCAAAAGAGTTTTGTCTTTCTGATTCTTTCCGGTCTTGCGACGGGGGGATCGTGGCTCTGCTATTTCAAGGCAATCAAACTCGGCGATATTAACAAGGTCGTACCCGTTGACAAGTCCTCTGTGGTTCTGACAATGCTGCTTGCGTTCCTGCTGCTTGGCGAAACGCTTACCTTGCTTAAAGTCGTGTGTATGGTATTGATCGGCGCCGGCACTTTGATGATGACATTACCCCGACACTTAAATACAGGATGTCGTGCCGGGGTAATTGAGCCAAAAAGAGATGGACGCAGGACGGATGGGAGCAAAGCGTGGCTGCCGTTTGCAGTTCTCTCTGCGATTTTTGCCGCGCTCACCGCCATCCTTGGCAAGATCGGGATTGCCGATGTGGAGTCCAATCTTGGCACAGCCATTCGCACCGTAGTCGTCCTGATCATGGCATGGCTCATTGTCATGGGCAAAGGCGCGCATAAAGGGATTCCAGCGATCGGCAAGAAAAACCTACTCTTCATTGCCCTGTCCGGACTCGCTACCGGACTGTCCTGGATATGTTATTATCGTGCACTCCAAACCGGCCCGGTGGCCATCGTCGTCCCGATCGACAAACTCAGTATCGTCATTACGGTCGCCTTTGGTTGCCTATTCCTGAAAGAAAAATTGACAAAGAAGTCCGGCCTTGGGTTGACGCTCATTGCCGCAGGGACTTTGTGTTTGCTGATACCATAAATGAAAGGCGTCCACAAGTTCTCGCATAAAATAACGACCGGCAAAGTAAAAACGCCGTTTCAGAAATTGCATCAGCATACCATAAGGAGGATTTTCCGTACGCTTTGACCATCCGGAAAAAAGCGTCAACGTCATTCTTTGACAACGTCTCCCGTGCGATCTATACGACTTTGGATCTCATATTGATGATTGATTCATAATGCAGGTTTACACATCG
>BNUG01000062.1 GCA_025997195.1 Clostridia bacterium
AAATACGCCTAAAGAAAGTGTAACACAAAACCCGATCCCATGCAACAAGAAACACACAAAATCGGGCTTTTTCACCATTTATTTGTAGATTTCTTCGTTTAGGCGTAAAACTCAGTAGAAGTTAATAATATTCTGGGACAGGATGTCACATCGGCGCTCTGCAGCGCGCGCATCGTGCTCGCTCTCGCCATACTGCGCGCCCGGTGATCTTACCGAAGAGAGAAATATTCAAAGCAGGGGCACAGTCCATCGACAATGCCGCATGCCCGTGCTATATTCATATCATGAAAGAAAGGAATGGCCATGATCAATCTGATGAACGACTACAATTCCCCCGCTCACCCGGCTGTAATCAAGGCGATAGAATCCGCCCTTGGGACACGGTATGAAGGCTATGGTCATGATGAGGAAACGGAGACGGCGAAAAGGCTCATACAGGATTTGATTGCGGATTCCCATGCTTCCGTGCATTTTATGAGCAGCGGCACGCAAACCAATCTTGTGGCGATCAACGCTTTTCTGCGTCCGCATGAGGCGGTGATCGCTCCCTCTTCGGCGCACATCAATGTTCATGAAGCCGGCGCAATCGAAGCAGTCGGTCACAAAATACTCGCGGCGGAGACGCATGACGGAAAAATACGACCGGATCAGATCCAAGAAATTGTTTCTGCTCACGGGAATGAGCATATGGTGAAACCCTGCCTCGTGTATCTTTCCCAAACGACAGAGTATGGCACTGTCTATACGCATGAGGAACTGCTGGCCCTGCGCCGGGTCTGCGATGCATCCGGCCTTTTACTTTACATAGACGGGGCGAGAATCGGGTATGCCCTGACCTCAGAAAAATGCGATTTTACCTTGCAAGACATTGCCGGACTTGCGGACACATTCTATATCGGCGGCACGAAAAACGGTTTGCTTTTCGGCGAGGCGCTGGTCATTGTCAATCCGCTCCTTCAAACCGATTTTCTTCATCTCATGAAACAGGCAGGTGCGTTGACGGCGAAAGGATTTCTGCTTGGCATCCAGTATCGCGCTATATTGAAAGACGGCCTCTATTTTGCGTTAGCCAAGCACGCAAACAAAATGGCTTCAAAATTGAGCGACGGCCTGCGGGAACTCGGATATTCTTTCGAAGTCGATACGGAATCAAATCAGGTATTCCCCATTGTTTGCGATGATCATATTGAATCTTTAAAGCAGCATATCACATTCGAAATTTGGAATCACTTAAATGACACCGTTTCGTCTATCCGACTGGTCACCACATGGGAAACGACCGAAACCGAAATAGAGCAAGTATTAGGTATTTTTTCAGCAAATGAAATTGTATGAGATACTTGTGCTTCCGCAAAAACGATGCGGGTGGGTCAAAGACGGGGCAAATTCCGGTTTGGCGAGGTTGAAGCAATGGTTTACCACGTGTGCGCGTAGCTGTGGCGAGTGCTTTAGCGGATTTTGATATGCACGTCGCGTAATTGCTGTTCGGAAACCTCGGATGGGGCGTCCAGCATGAGGTTTTGGGCGTTCGAATTGAGCGGGAACGCGATGATCTCGCGGATGTTTTCCTCGCCGGCGAGCAGCATCACGATGCGGTCAACGCCGGGCGCCATGCCTGCGTGGGGCGGCGCGCCGTAGCCGAAAGCACTATAAAGCGCGCCGAATTTTTGCTCCACGTCGCTTTCCGAATAACCGGCGATCTCGAAAGCCTTCACCATCACGTCCGGCCTGTGATTGCGGACAGCGCCCGAAGACAGTTCGACGCCGTTGCACACGATGTCGTATTGGTAGGCGAGAACATCCAGCGGATCTTTGGTCAGCAGCGCTTCCATCTCGCCTTGTGGCATGGAGAACGGGTTGTGCGTGAAGTCGATCTTGCCGGCCTCTTCATTGTATTCGTACATCGGATAATCCGTAATAAAGCAGAGGGCAAAGCGGTTCTGGTCGATCAGGCCCAAACGAACCGCGACTTCCGTGCGAATCAGTCCCGCAAAGCCGTTGACCTTGTCCGCGTCGTCACTGATGAAGTAGAGCGCGTCGTCGGCCGCGAGTTCAGCCCGGGCCGTGAGATCCGTCTTTTGTCTGCCCGTCAGGAATTTGTCGATCGGACCTTTGAAGGTTCCGTCGTCCTGCACCGTCACATAGCCAAGACCTTTCATACCGATGCCGAGCGCGTATTTTTCCATGTCGCGGAAGAAACTGCGTGGCTGCGCAGTCGCGCCCGGTACACGAATCGCGCGTACGGGGCGACCTTTGAACGCGGCAAAGTCTACCTCTGCGAAGAAGTCCGTCAGGTCAATGATAAAGAGCGGGTTGCGCAAATCCGGCTTGTCGTTGCCGTAACGTAGCATGGACTCCGGATAGGGAATCCGCGGATACGGGGCCCGCGTGACGGCCTTGTCAGAAAACCGATCGAACGTCGCTCCCAGCACACGCTCGGCCACCGCGAAGACATCTTCCTGCGTCGCGTAGGCCATTTCAAAATCAAGCTGATAGAACTCGCCCGGCGAACGATCTAGTCTGGCGTCCTCATCGCGGAAACAAGGCGCGATCTGATAGTAGCGGTCAAAACCCGACGCCATCAGGAGTTGCTTGAACTGCTGCGGCGCCTGCGGCAAAGCGTAGAATTTGCCTTTGTGCTTGCGGCTCGGCACCAAATAGTCCCGTGCCCCTTCGGGAGAAGAGTTGGCAAGGATTGGCGTCTGCACCTCGAGGAAACCCAGCGCCTCCATCTCGCGGCGCAAATGCTTGATCACCTCGGCACGCAGGAGAAGATTGTTCTTGAGTTTCGGATTGCGCAGATCCAAATAACGGTATTTTAGGCGAAGGTCTTCGCGCGTGTCCGTAGAGTTCATCACTTCAAAGGGCAGCTGTCCCTTGCAGGGCCCCAGGATTTCGAGGGACTCGGTGCGCAGTTCCACCGTCCCGGTTGCGATGGCCGGATTGAAGGTTTCTTCGCCGCGCTTGGTCACCTTGCCCAGCACGGAGATCGAATATTCCTTGCCGATCCGGTCTACCATCTCTTCGGTCAAGATCACTTGTGTCACGCCATACATATCGCGCAAATCCGCGAAGACGATGCCGCCATGGTTGCGAATCGTCATGACCCAGCCGGCGAGTCGAACGGTTTGCCCGACATGTTCTTCACGCAAATCGCCACATGTCATGTCGCGATAACGTACGGAGGTTTTGATGTCAACCTTTTCGCTTGACGGGTCGGCAGGCGGCAACCCCCTGTCGTCCAGTGATTTTTTCCACGCCGGGATTTCCTGCACAAGGGGCTTGTATTCCGCACCATCCGCGTCTGTCACCACGGGCACCGCCCCGCAATCCATGACAGAGGACGTCAATGGATTCCGGGGCAAGCCCGGAATGACAGGCGAAATTGAACCCGGGATAACAGCGGGTAAAGGCTTAATGCCTGCGATCTCATCCGTGACCGGTACGCCTGCTTTTTCGAGTTCGGCTTTCAGTACGACATTCACAACAGCCGGGTCGGCTTTGCCGGCAAAAGCGCGCATGGTCTGCCCGACCAAAAATCCGTAAGCTTTTTCTTTGCCGGCTTTGAAATCCGCAACGGATTTCGGATTGTCCGCCAACACCTTCAAAACCGTTTCTTTCACGCTGTTTTCGTCGCCCGCCGTTTCGAGATTTTTTTTCTGAATATAAGCGGCGGGAGAAATATCCGATCGGAAAATCGCCCCGGCGACTTCGCGTCCTGCGGCGCGATTGATTTTACGCTGTTTCACAAGCTGCAAGACTTCCGCGATCTTGCCCGCGTCGATCTGCACTTTATCGGCGTCGGCGCCTGTTTCCTTCACAAGTCTAAGGATTTCCCCCATCACAATATTAGCCGCCTCTGAAGCCGCCTCGCGTTCCGAAAAACTCGTTTCGAGGGCTTTGTGCCGCATATCTGCGTTTTTGCTGTCTTCACGCCCCGCACCCGGTACGCCTTTGCCGTCCGGATTGGCATCGTTCGTCCCCCCGGAACCCGCCGTCAAAGCCGCCACGATCGCCTCGAACAACTCCGCGATATTTTTCTCCGCCGTCAGCACGCGCGCAGCCTTTTCCGGCAAACCCCATTCGTCCCGGTACCTTGCGCGCTTGGCGTCCGCCAGTTCAGGGAACACAGACGTGACAGCGGAAACCCATTGCGCATCGATAAGAAGCGGCACGAGGTCGGGATCCGGGAAATAGCGATAGTCCTGCGCGTTCTCTTTATTCCGCATGGCGAAATTTTCGCCGGTATTGTCGTCCCAGCGGCGTGTTTCCTGAATGACCCGTTCGCCCTTTTGCAATAGCGCGGCCTGACGTTCTGCTTCGTAATCAATCGCGCGCCGGATGGCTTTGACCGAATTCATGTTTTTCGTTTCTGTGCGCGTACCGTATTCTTCGCTGCCTGCTTCGCGGAGTGATAGGTTGACGTCGGCCCGCATCGAGCCCTCTTCCATCTTGCAGTCCGAAACGCCGAGATAGACCAGCGTTTCACGAAGTGCGGCAAGGAAGGCTTCGACTTCATCCGCGCTGCGCATATCCGGTTCGGTGACGATCTCGATCAGCGGCACACCGCAGCGGTTGTAGTCAACAAGGCTCACGCCGGCTTCATGCGCGAGCTTTCCGGCATCCTCTTCCATATGGATCTCATGGATGCGAATATGCTTCACCCCGGCAGAAGTTTCGATAGGAACCCAGCCGTTTTGACAAATCGGATGGTACAACTGTGAGATCTGATAGGCTTTCGGCAAATCCGGATAGAAATAATTTTTTCTGTCAAACAAATTAGCCTCTGGAATATCGCAGTGCGTCGCGATGCCCGCCGCGATCGCTTTTTCTACCACAGCCTTGTTCAGCACAGGCAGGCTGCCGGGCATCCCGAGGCAGACGGGGCAGGTATGGCTGTTCGGCACACCGCCAAATTCCGTACTGCAGCCGCAGAAGATCTTCGTCTTGGTAGCAAGTTCGACGTGGACTTCGAGGCCGATGACGATTTCGTAACCTAGGCTCATCGTCCCGCGCCCCCTTTCGTCGCTTGATTCGCCGTGCTCTCCGCCGCCCGCTGCTTGTGAACATCAGTGATTTCTTGGTAGCGCGCCGCTACATCAAGCAACAAACCGTCTTCCCATGCGCGGCCAATCAGCTGCATGCCTTCAGGCATCCCCCCTTCACCAAAGCCGCAGGGTACCGCCACTGCCGGATGACCGGTCAGGTTGACAGAGGTAGTATAGATATCGCCCAAATACATCGCGAGCGGATCCTTGATCTGCCCGCCGATCTCGTAGGCAACCGTCGGGCAGACCGGCGCCAAAATGATATCGTAGGCGGAAAGCGCCTTGTCGAACGCTTCCCGAATCAACCCGCGCACCTGCAGTGCCTTCTTGTAATAAGCGTCAAAGTAACCGCTTGACAGCACAAAGGAGCCGAGGATAATCCTGCGCTTTACCTCCGTGCCAAAGCCTTCACTGCGCGTCTTATAATAGATATCGTGAATGTCCTTTGCGTCCGGACTGCGGTACCCGTATTTGACCCCATCGTAACGGGACAGGTTCGAGCTCGCTTCGGCGCAGGCAATGATCAGGTAGGTTGGCACCGCATATTGAATCAGTGGTAGTTCGAATTCTTCAACGGTTGCTCCAAGTTCTTCAAATTTTTGTCTTGCTTTACATATATGTAAATAAGCAGTGCTCCCTCCGCCAAACACTCGTGCGATTTCCTGACTGGACAATCCGGGTATTTCGAAATAGTTGGAAGGGATGCCAATACGCTTTCCGGCCAATGGATTGCGGCGGGGCGGGACGGGCGACAGGTCATCACCCTTTTCCGGGTATAAAACATCACAAAAGCGGAACGGCTCTTCCGCCACAGAGGTGCTGTCGCGTTCATCTTTCCCGCTGATGATGGAAAGCAACACCGCCGCGTCTTTCGCGTCTTTGGCAAGCGGTCCGATCTGATCGAGCGAGGAACCGTAGGCCAGAAGACCGTACCGCGAAACGCTGCCGTAGGTCGGTTTCATGCCGGTCAAATTGCAAAACGCCGCGGGCTGCCGAATCGAGCCGCCCGTATCGCTTCCGAGCGCGAACGGCGCAAACTCCGCCGCAACGGCTGCCGCACTGCCACCCGAACTGCCGCCGGGCACACGTGAAAGATCCCAGGGGTTTCGCGTAATCCCGAGATAGGAGGTCTCTGTCGAGCCTCCCATCGCGAATTCATCCATATTGGCTTTACCGAGGAAGACCAAACCGGCCGCTCGCAGTTTTTCAATTACGCCTGCGTCATACGGGGCCTGAAAACCGGTCAAGATCTTGGAAGACGCCGTCGTGGTTCCTTCCGTCGTGCAGATATTGTCCTTGATCGCGATCGGCACGCCGGCCACGGGCGAGAGAAATTCACCTTTGTCGATGCGCGCCTGCACAGCCTCAGCCTGCGCCATCGCCGTCTCTTCATTCAGACTGGCATAGGCATTGATCTTCGTTTCGTCATCTGACGCCTTTACAAAATCGGCTTTCGCCGCATCCAAAAATGCCCGCGTCACCTCGGGACTGCTAATCTTTTTTTCCCGAATAAGGCCGCCGATCTCCAGCGCCGTATACTGTCTTATTTCCATATTCATTCTTCTACCGTTCGCGGCACGCGAAAATAGGCCCCCTTGCGATCTGGCGCGTTCGAAAGCAATTCTTCCGTACGATCGCCATTCAAAATCTCATCTTCCCGAAAACGATTTGCCTTATCAAAGGGATGTGTCATCTCCGGCAATCCCTGCGTATCCAGTTCATTCAGCTTTTCCATATAGGAAAGGATGTCTTCGAGATCTTTTTTGCGCGCGTCTTTTTCTTCCGGTCCGAGTTCAAGACGCGAAAGATCCGCCAAATATTCGATCAGCCTATCGTCTATTTTCACCGGGAACCTCCCACCGGAACCGAAGATTGGCCGCCCAGTCCAAACTTGTTTTTCACGCGGCGCATCGTCGCCTCCGCGATCACACCGGCTCGCCCGGCGCCGTCCGCCAGCGCTTCCGTGAGCGCCTCCGAATGGCGGATCTCGGCATAGCGTTGCTGGATAGGCCGTATCTGATCAATCGCAACCTCAACCAAATCTTTTTTCAAAGAGCCATAGCCCTGCCCCGCATAAGCCTTTTCCAACTCCGGAATCAGCCTGCCCGAAAATGCGCTATAAATCGAAAGTAGATTGCTCACGCCGGGTTTGTTCAGGATATCATAACGAATTTCCCCGTCCGAGTCCGTCGTCGAACGCATGATGGCTTTTTTGATCTTCGCTTCGTCATCCAACAAAGAGATGCGGCTCATCTCCGATTCCGCGCTCTTGCTCATCTTGGCCGTCGGCTCGTCAAGCGCCATGATGCGCGCGCCTTCTTTCAGGAACCGCCCTTCCGGCACCACGAAAGTATCCTCGCCCAGGCGATTGTTCACGCGGATTGCCAGATCGCGCGTTAGTTCGATATGCTGTTTTTGGTCGCGGCCGACCGGGACGACATCCGCGTCGTAGAGCAGAATATCCGCCGCCATCAGCACGGGGTACATAAAGAGACCGGCCGGCGCCGATTCATTCCCGCGGCTCTTGTCTTTGAACTGCGTCATGCGCGAAAGTTCGCCCGTATAAGATTGGCAGGTCAGGATCCACGAAAGTTCAGCATGCCCGGGTACATCCGACTGCACAAAGACGATCGACTTCTTCGGCTCAATCCCGACCGCGATATACAGCGCGGCAACGTCTAAAACATGGGCCCTAAGTTCCGCCGGGGTTTTCGGCAGCGTGATCGCATGCATATCAACGATACAATAAACACATTCGCCTTCTTTTTGAAGATCGACGAACTGAGTCAGCGCGCCGAGATAGTTACCGATATGAAGATTTCCTGTGGGTTGTACACCCGAAAATACACGTAATTTTTTTTCTTCCAAGTTGTTGTTCTACTCCTCTTTCGCCGGCACCTATCGATTGTATTCCTTACGGAATTTTTCGCGCAGGGCTTTCTCAATCCGTGATACGGTCATCTGGCTAATCCCGAGGGATTCGGCCACTTCCCGCTGAGTCATTTCATCGAAAAAACGCTTCATGACGATCGCTTTTTCCGCATCGGATAACTCTTTCATCAGTTTTTCGATGACGCCGCTGAGTTCAAATTTCGAATATCCGTCCTCGTCATCGCCAAGATATTTCTCAAACGGTGTGCTCGTCTCTTCCGCGCTTTCGTCCCCTTCGTGGTCCAGAGAATAGGCCGAATAAGCACGGCTGCTTTCCAGCGCTTCGAGAATATCTTCTTCCGAGACATCCATCTCTGCGGCAAGTTCCTGGACAGTCGGAATCTTACCTATTTTCACTTGCAGGGCTTCCTTAACTCCGGGAATACGCATGGCGATTTCTTTGAGCCGCCTCGGAACCTTCAGCGACCAAGTCGTATCGCGAAAATACTTCTTGATCTCCCCGATGATCGTAGGCGTTGCGTAACTCGTAAACAAGATGCCCCGATCCGGATCATACCGCTCGACCGCAAGCAAGAGAGCATACGCCGCTACTTGATAAAGATCGTCATAATCAATGCCCCGCCCCGCATATTTACTTGCCAAAATCCTGGCCAGATAGAGATGCTGCTCGACCAACTCATTGCGGAATTCTTCGGAACCTGTCTCTTTATAACGGCGAAACAGTTCCAGAATATCCTTTTTGTCTTCCGCGGGCGCTGACACCAATTACACCCGCAATTTAAGCGATGGCCTTTGCAAGGTATTTCGTCATACGGATATTTGTACCTGTCCCCGGCTTCGACGTGATATCCACCTCGTCCATCAGAGCCCGAATAATGAAGATTCCCAGACCCCCCTCGTTCAACTCGCCGATCACAGGAGCTTCATAGGTCTGAACATCGTAGCCGGTTCCCTCATCCGAAACGGTGATCGTCAGTCCGGTTTCAGCGCTTTCGAACTCTACGCTGTATTCCGTGACATTCGATTTGCAGGCGTGAACCACAGTATTATTACAAGCTTCCGAAACCGCCACCTTGATATCTTCAATCGCTTCAATATCGAAACCCGTATGGCTTGCAACCGACGCCGCCGTCATGCGAACCGTCCCCACAAATTCCGGCTTGCCCGGCACACTCATTTTCATATAATCCGGCATGTCATTCCCCTCCATTCCCGATCAGCAAAGGATTCTATCGAGGCCAGAAATGTTCAGGAGTTTCTTCACATTGTCCCTCGGGTTTAACAATTTGATGCTGTAACCGTCTTTTTTGATCGACCCATAAACACTGATAATGACGCCAAGCCCCGTACTGTCGATATAGTTCAGGTTCGCCAAATCAACGATGATGTTTTGCTTCTTCTCGCTTAATGCCGCTTCAAGTCGTTGCTTGAAATAATGCGCATTTGACAAGTCGATCTCGCCGACCAATTTGAAGTCCCATGCACCGGTCACTTCGTTGTTGTTCGCATTGATGGAAAGTGTCATTCTGTTTCACTCCCTTCTGTGTCAGGATCTGTGTCCAATTCCAACTGACCCTCGAGTACTCCGATGCCGGATTCGTCTTTGGGTTTTGCGGAGTCAACCTCCGCGCCGTCCGCGCCGTCCGCGTCATCCTCTTCCTTCGCGATCTTCGCCATCGCGATGATCTTCGTATCGCCATCCACATTCATGACCTTGACGCCCTTCGTGGCGCGTCCCATTTTCCGAATGTCCTGCGCTCCGACCCGAATCAAAATGCCATCCGAGTTGATGAGCATGATCTCGTCGTCATCATTGACGATGGTCGCGCCGACAAGTTCGCCGGTCTTTTTGAACATCGACTTGTTGTAAGTCAGGACGCCCATCCCGCCGCGCTTCTGGATTTTGTAATCGAGAATCGGCGTCTGCTTTCCGAACCCATTCTGTGTCACCACAAGCAGCTGTTCTTCGGGATCGCCAAGATTCATGGCAACGACCTCATCGCCGTCTTCCAGATGAATCCCGCGTACGCCGGCCGCCGTTCTGCCCATGAAACGCACATCGCTTTCGTTGAAGCAGATACATTTGCCGAATTTCGTCACAAGCACCACAACGTTATTGCCGCTGCTCTGCTGGATCCCGATCATTTCGTCGCCGTCCTTCAGGCTGATGGCGATGAGTCCGCCTTTGCGGTTTGTATCAAACTGCGACAGCGGCGTCTTTTTGATCGTGCCCTTTTTCGTAACGCAAATCAAATAACGGTCGTCCGGGAATTCCCGTATCGGCATGACCGCCGTAATCCTCTCGCGCTGCATGAGCTGAAGGAAATTGACGGCGGGCGTGCCTCTCGCGGCGCGCCCGGCTTCCGGGATCTCGTACGCCTTTATTTTATGCACCTTTCCTGTATTTGTAAAGAACATCAGCCAATCATGCGTGGATGTGATGAGCAGGTCGCGCACGAAATCGTTGTCGCGTGTCGTCAGCGCCTTGATACCCTTGCCGCCGCGACGCTGAATCTTGTACTCATCCGCGTCGATGCGTTTGACATAGCCGAGGTGCGTGAGTGTGATGGCGACGCGGCTTTCCTGAATCAGATCTTCTTCTTCGATCTCGGCGGCGGCGGCGATAATGGCTGTCTTGCGCTTGTCACCCCATTTGTCGCGAATCTCGATCAATTCGGTTTTGATGACGCCCATAAGCTTCGCTTCGTCCGCGAGCAACTCCTGGTAATACGCAATCAGCCTCTTGAGTTCCAAATACTCCTTCTCGATCTTTTCTTTTTCGAGGCCTTGCAGCCTGGCCAGCCGCATATCAAGGATGGCCTGCGCCTGTAGTTCCGACAGCCGGAAGCGATCCATCAGATTTTCTTTTGCGTTGTCATAACTCGAGCGAATCGTCTTGATGACCTCGTCGATATTGTCGAGCGCGATGATCAGTCCTTCCAAAATATGCGCCCGCGCCTCCGCTTTTTTCAAATCAAAAATCGTGCGCCGCGTGACGATTTCTTTCTGATGCGCGATATAATGCACCAGGATATCGCGCAGCGTCAGCACCTTAGGCTCCCCATTCACGATCGCCAGAAGAATCATGGAGTAACTCGCCTGCAACTCCGTCTGCTTGAACAGCCGGTTCAGTGTGATCTGCGGATTGGCCTCGCGCTTCAGTTCTACGACGATGCGGATGCCTTCCATATTGGATTCGTCGCGCACCTCCGCGATGCCGTCGATTTGCTTTTCTCTGACCAGCACGCCCAT
>BNUG01000063.1 GCA_025997195.1 Clostridia bacterium
ACGCCGCTGCGGCCGCCTTGGTTGATCGTGAGAAATATAGGGGGATCCAACGCGTCATGATCGTTGGCGGCGGAAAAGCCGGGTTTTATCTTGCGCGCAAACTCGAAGAATTCGGCGCTTCGGTCAAAATAATTGAGATCGATAAACTGCGCTGTCAGTATCTTTCTACTCATTTAAAAAATGTTCTTGTCCTCAATGGCGACGCGACGGACATTGAATTGCTGCACAATGAAAACCTGTCGGAAATGGATGCGTTCGTGAGTCTGACCGGGTTCGACGAAGAAAACTTGCTGTTGGCCTTACTCGCGAAGCGGGAAGGAATCGAGGATGTCATCGCAAAAATCAGCAGGGAGAGTTTCGGAGGACTGATCACGGGGATGGGCATTGATATGGCGCTCAACCCGATCGACATCGAGGCCGCTCACGTAGTGCGCCGCATCAAGGGATCGACCATCTTGTCCTCGCAGATCCTCCAGGGTCAGGCTGAGTTTATCCATCTCATGATCGATCCCGGCATGACGCTTGCAGGAAAACAAATCGGAAATTTGAAATTGCCGGACGGCCTGGCCATCGTGGCGCTGCAGCGCGGAAACAAGGTCCTTTTGCCGGAAGAAGGGACAAAGATCGAGGAGGGCGATCGCGTGATGATCCTCTCGCTGCTCGCGGATTCATTTGATTTGGAGAAATTATTGAAGGTCAGGCATGGCTTGTTTGGGTGAACGCCGATAGGCGATCTTTATGAGTATTAATATTCGAATGATCGTGAATATCCTTGGCATTGTCTGTTTCATCATCGGTGGAACGATGCTGATCGGTCTGGTTTGTGCCTTTATTTTCGCGGAGCCGCTCATGGCGCGTGTGTTCGCTGCGCTTATGATCGTCCTTGTGTTGGTCGGACTTCTGATTCTACGGCTTTCCCGGAGGCCCATAGCGCGGCAGACGATCAAAATTCGGGAAGGCATCCTGGCGGTCGCCCTCTGCTGGATCTTTGCCGCCATTCTGGGCGGACTGCCGTATTTGCTTTCCGGAACGCATCATACCTTCATCGACGCTTTCTTTGAATCAACATCTTGTCTGACGACAACGGGTGCGACACTCTTTGAAAACTTGGGGGATTTGCCAAAGAGCCTGTTGTTTTGGCGTCAGTTCTCCAACTGGCTGGGCGGGCTCGGCATCATCATCTTCGCGGTATCGATCATTCCGATGCTTGGATACGGGGCTGCCAATCTTGCGACCGCGGAGACTACGGGACAAAGCATCGAAAAGGTTCGCGCACGTATGAGCGATACGGCGAAGAGTATCTTGCTTTTCTTTTTGGGATTGACCGCTATTTGCGTCATCCTGCTGAGAATCGGCGGCGTTAACACCTATGATTCCTTTGTCATTGCGTTCGGTTGTCTCGGGAATGGAGGATTCGCGAATTACAGCGCCGGCGGGTTGTTGCAGGGGAGTCTGTTTGTTGATATCGTGATCGTGGTCTTTTGCGTGGCGGCCTCACTCTCTTTTGTGAGCTACCAACTTCTTCTCAAACGGCGCGTCAAAGAATTTTTCAAAGAATTTGAGATTCGCGCCTTCTTGATCATGCTGCTCATTTTTGTTGGGATCGTTTTTGTCATTCTGCTTGCTTCAGGTGTTTATAACAGCCCGGCGGAAGCCTTGCGCAATGGCCTGTTTCAGGTAGTTGCTTTTGTTACGACGTCGGGATATGCCAGTTCCGATTTCGCGGTATGGCCGCAGGCGGCGCACTGGCTGATGATCATTGCCATGATGATCGGCGGTTGTTCCGGCTCGACAAGTGGGGGAATCAAAGTGGTGCGGGCCGCAGTGGCTCTGTCTCTCGTTCGCCGCAATATTTACAAGCGCCTCCATCCAAACGCAGTGGTCGCTGTCAAATTGGGAGACAAGGTCGTACCGGCAGATCGCGTCTCTTCGATCGCGACTTTTGTTGTGATCTATGTGGTGATCGTCTTCGGCTCCGGTTTTATACTGGCTTTCGAAAATCTGGATTTGGAAACGACGCTTGGAACGGTAATCGCCATGCTCTCCAATACAGGGCTTGTGATGGGGCCTGGCGTCGGTTCAACCGGGTCATTTGTGATCTTCTCACAGTTTTCCCGAATTTATATGGCGCTTCTGATGATCGCAGGAAGACTGGAGATCTTTACGATCGTGCTTTTGTTCTCCCCGACATTCTGGAGACCATACCGCTAGAATTACTTCTAAGGAAGCACGGATCAGCGCTTCTCAAAAAAACGACTCTAAATTTGTACTTGACAAATAATACCAATTAAAGAATAATAATACAAATGGCGGTGCGCGCGGAACCTCACCGAAAGGAAAAGGGGAAGCGAATGGAGAATGCTACAATACTTATCGTATTGCAAGGTGTGATTTACGTGCGATTTATAAACGAGCAATTCAATATGGATACGGCGGAGGCGAAGGAACTTGGCGATGAGGGCGAGGAGATCGCCGCGAAGCATTTGGAGTCGGAAGGCTTCCGCATTGTTGAGCGAAAATTTCGCGGCAAGATTGGCGAAATCGATTTGATCGCGACGAAAGGGCGCTTGTTGGTATTTTGCGAGGTCAAGTCGCGGCGCAGTTTGGTATACGGACTTCCGGCGGAAGCGATCGATGGGAAGAAGATCCGGCATCTTCGACGGGTAGCTTCCTGGTATCTTACTCAAAAAATGCGCATCAAGTACTTATATGACGATTTTGATATACGGTTTGATGTGATTGAGGTGGTTTTTGTAAGCAAAGCAGACGCAGAGGATCTGGAGATCGCGCATATTGAGAACGCGTTTTGATTCGATGGAACCCGACGACAGCCAGGAGGGAATAGAATGAGCAATGACAGATTTTCAAAAATATTCACAGCATCCATCAATGGGCTGGATACCGATCTGGTTACGGTGGAGACAGACTTGACGACGGGGTTGCCGGCGTTCAACTTAGTTGGACTTGCCGGCAGCGCGGTCCGGGAGTCCAAGGAACGTGTACGAGCGGCGATCGTGAATAGCGGGTATGAATTTCCGCTTCGGCGTATCACCGTCAACCTTTCGCCGGCGGATACAAGAAAAGACGGCAGCCATTTTGATCTGCCCATCGCGATCGGTATTCTCGCCGGCTTTGCGCGCGGGCAGATTCAGCTACCATCAACATCTCATACGGCCGTTCTCGGAGAACTCTCGCTTGACGGCCGCGTAGGCCGCACTGACCTTGCCTGCGCGATGGTGCTTGGACTCAAAGAACAAGGGATCGATCATATCTTTCTGCCTGCGGATAATATTGCAGACGTATGTACGCTTCCCGGTTTGTTTTTCTATCCGGTGCGGGAACTTTCCGAGGTTGTGGATCATCTGTTTGGGAGGGGAGAAATTGCGCCTGTACGAGGCTATCCCGGCCGTATCGTGAGACAGGGCGGGGAAATCGATGAGTCGGAAGATTTTTTCGAGGTGAAAGGGCAGGAAGCTGTTAAGCGAGCCTTACTGATCGCTGTATCAGGGTGCCATGATATCAGCTTAATTGGGCCGCCGGGCGTCGGCAAGTCGATGCTGGCCAAGCGCGTTCCCGGCATTATGCCGTTTCTTACGGAAGAAGAGAGCCGTGAAGTGACCAAGATCCATAGCATCGCAGGAAAGATACGTGCCGGTAGTGGTTTGATCTCTGAGCGGCCATTCCGTACACCGCATCATTCTGCGACCGGTGCGGCGATCATGGGCGGTGGGGTGAGGCCGCGGCCGGGCGAATTGTCGCTTGCGCATCGGGGCGTGCTTTTTTTGGATGAACTGCCGGAGTTTGACCGAAAGACGCTCGATATGATGCGTCAGCCCTTAGAGGATCGCTATATCGATTTGTCGCGCGTCGGATTCAAGGGACGTTATCCTTGTGATTTTCTGCTCATATCCGCGATGAATCCTTGTCCCTGCGGTTACTATGGTGATCCGAAGCACGAATGTCGCTGTACGGAACGCGAAAGACAGCGTTACGCGTCCCGGATATCCGGGCCCTTGCTTGACCGCATTGACATCCATGTGCGCCTGGGCGCTGTGGAAGAAGAAGCATTTGGCCCGTTATCCGGCGCAGACGTACATGAGGTGCCGCCGCGTTCTTGTATGAACTCGGAGGAGATGAGAACTCTTGCCGTTCACACGCGCAGGATTCAGTATACGCGAAACGGCGGTGTCTTCAATGCGCGGCTCATGGGTCGTGCCATGGAAGACGTATGCGGGATGGATGATGAGGCGGCGGATCTTCTCCGAAGCGCCTATGCGCACTTTGCGATGAGTGTACGCTCGCGGACAAAGGCGTTGAAAGTGGCGCGCACGATCGCAGATCTCGAAGGCGCAAGTGTCATCGGAGCCGCCCATATGGCCGAAGCGCTCGCGTACCGGAGACTGGCATGAGCGCGGGTTTTATGAGCGGGCAGGGCGGACCGGGCACCCAAGGCGTGATCCGAAAGGCGGATTCCCATTATCCGATTCTATTGAGTCTGATCAAAAATCCGCCCGGGCAGCTTTCCTATGCCGGCAATCCGGACGTGCTGAAACTGCCGATGATCGCCATTGTCGGTTCGCGCAGCTCGACCGACTATGGGCGTTGGGCCGCCTATACGATCGCGAAGCGGCTATCCGATCACGGTGTGTGCGTTGTTTCAGGAATGGCGGAAGGAATCGATACGGCTGCGCATCAGGGCGCGCTTGCGGGCAGAACGCCGACAATCGCGGTATTTGGGTGTGGTTTGGCGTTTTGCTATCCCCGGTCGAATCTCAGTCTGATGCGCACAATTGAGCGTAATGGTCTGCTTCTATCAGAATACGAGGATGTGTGTCCGCCGAGTCGGTACTCTTTTCCGGCTCGGAATCGTATCATTAGTGGTTTGTCCTATGCGACGGTCGTGGCGGAGGCGGGTTTTTCAAGCGGTTCGCTGATCACGGCCGAACATGCAGCGGAACAGGGACGCGAGGTCTACGCCGTTCCGGGCAATATCAACCGCAAATCCAGCATTGGCTGTAATAAACTCATTGCAGACGGCGCACGTCCGATCATCTTTATTGACGACATCCTCTCAGATCTTGGCATTGCCAGCGATATCGCCGCATCGCTGGAAAAAAGCCTTACGGCACAAGAGCGGCGCGTGATGGAGGCGCTCCGGATGCACGGCGAACTTTCGCACGACAGGCTTGCAACGGAGACCGGATTGTCCATCGGAACGCTCACTGCAGTCGTGACCTTGCTGGAGATCAAGAATTGTCTGTCTACAGGCGCGGGAAAGGTTTTTCTGAATCGTTCCTTGACATCGTAAATCAAACGTGTTTGAATAACGACTTGTAAACCAGTCACTATTTCAATCGGCGCGTGTACAAGGATATGAGAACCGCGCAAAGTCGATATATCAGGTGGAGGAATCATGGCAAGCACGGCGGCAGCAGCGAAAGAAGTAAAGAAAACAAAAAAAACAGCGGCAAAAGGGGACGACGGCAAGACCTTGGTGGTCGTCGAGTCTCCTTCCAAGGCAAAAACAATCAGTAAATTTCTCGGTTCAGGTTATAAGGTGGTCGCTTCCGTAGGCCATATCCGGGATTTGCCAAAGAGCAAGCTTGGCGTCGATATCGATAACAATTTTGCACCCGAATACATCAATATTCGAGGAAAAGGCGACGTGATCAAGGAATTGAAAAAAGAAGCCAAGAGCGCAAAGACTGTCTTGCTTGCAACTGACCCGGATCGCGAAGGCGAGGCGATTTCGTGGCATATCGCCTATTTGCTCGGGCTGGACGGCGGCGGTGCGGATCGTATTGTATTCAATGAGATTACGAAAGACGCAATCAAAAATGCAGTCAAGGCACCGCGGAAACTAGATATGAAGCTGGTGGATGCGCAGCAAGCCAGACGTGTACTGGATCGCATTGTCGGGTACAAAATCAGCCCGTTGCTTTGGCGGAAGATCCGTATGGGTCTCTCGGCCGGCCGTGTACAATCCGCGGCACTTAAGATCATTGTAGATCGTGAACGGGAAATCAACGCTTTTGTCCCCGAAGAATTTTGGAAGATCGCAGGCGAGTTTTCAAAACTGGTTGGTGACAAAAAACCGTTTACAGGAAAATTGATTGAAAAAGACGGCGAGAAACTGACGATCGCCAACAAAGACCAGGCCGATGGCATTTTGAAGGATCTCAAAGCAGGGATATACTCGATTGCAAACGTCGAACTAAAAGAACGCAGACGCAAGCCGTATCCGCCCTATACGACAAGCACACTGCAGCAGGACGCCTCCAACAAACTCGGATTCCAGACAAAACGAGTGATGAGCGTAGCACAACAGCTTTACGAAGGCGTGACGGTGAAAGGACATGGTACGGTCGGTCTTGTCACCTATATCCGAACGGATTCCGTACGTATTTCTGCGGAGGCGGACGCTACAGCAAAAGCCTATATCGAGGAGCGGTACTCGAAAGCTTATATCGGAAACAACTCATTTTCCAACAAAAAGAAGGATATTCAGGATGCGCACGAGGCGATTCGGCCCTCCTACGTGAATTTGACGCCGGAGGAGATCAAGGATTCTCTCACGACGGATCAGTACAAACTATACAAGCTGATTTGGTCGCGTTTTCTGGCAAGCCGCATGTCGGAGGCGGTGTTTGACGGCGTGAGCGCCGATATCATGAACGGTGCCTATACCTTCCGTGCTACAGGCAGCAAACTTCGCTTTGATGGTTTTCTGAAGGTTTATCAGACCGCCTCTGATGAGGATGAAGGCCGGATCCTGCCGGAGCTTGCGGTTGGCGAGGGATTGAATGTTGCGAAAATTACGGCGGACCAGAGCTTTACACAGCCGCCCGCACGCTTTACCGAGGCGTCTCTTGTCAAAGAATTAGAGGAGAAGAACATTGGGAGGCCGTCGACGTTTGTGCCCATTATCGGGACGCTAACAGAACGTCGCTATATCACGCGCGAGAAAAAATCGCTTGTGCCGACCGACCTTGGTTTTGTCATCACAGAGTTGATGGAAAAATACTTCAAGGAGATCGTCGATACGGGATTCACGGCGGGAATGGAAGACAAATTAGATGACATCGAAGCCGCGGGCCGGGATTGGCAGGCGGTAGTAGCTGATTTTTACGCTGTCCTTAAGGATGAACTCGAGGTGGCGGATGCTGAGATCGAAAAAATCGTGATCGAGGATGAACCTACGGATGAGATCTGCGAACTTTGCGGGAAGCCGATGGTGATCAAACAAGGACGGTTTGGACGCTTCATCGCTTGTTCCGGCTATCCGGCATGCAAGAACACGAAGGCGATTCTTGTCAAGGTCGAAGGTGTCGCCTGTCCGGCTTGCGGCAAGGAACTTCTTGTGCGCAAGAGTCGGAAGGGAAAGGTTTTTTACGGATGTTCCGGATATCCGGATTGCAAGCAGGTCTTTTGGAACAAGCCTGTGGATCAGAAATGCCCGAAGTGCGGATCTTTGATGACGGAGCACAAGACAAAGCAAGCTTCGCTGCTTTGTTCCAACCGGGATTGCGGATACAAAGAATAGAACGGAATCGTCTATCGTCACAGTTCGGGGATCGTCGCCTGCGCAAACGGCGATCCCCAAGCTGTGACATCGAATCCTTAAGAAAATCATACGTAAATCACAAATGATATTCCCTATTGACAAAGCGTGATTATGGCGTAAAATGGTGTTAGCACTCGCTTGGTAAGAGTGCTAACAACGACAGGCGGGGCTTGTCCTCGCAGGAAGGAGGTCGCAAGATGGTTGATTTTCACGCGACAACGATCGTGGCGGTAAGAAGAGGGGCGGATGACGTCTGTATTGGCGGTGACGGGCAAGTGACGATGGGCGAAACATCCGTCATGAAACATACGGCGAAAAAAGTCAGAAAAATATATAAAGGAACGGTGTTGTCCGGATTTGCCGGATCGGTATCCGACGCATTCACGCTGACAGAAAAATTTGAAAAGAAATTGGAAGAACACGGAGGCAATTTGAAAAGAGCAGCGGTTGCACTGGCACAGGATTGGCGCTCAGATCGCGTAATGCGCAATTTGGAAGCGCTGCTTGTAGCTGCTAACCACGAGAGCCTGCTTGTTATTTCCGGGAATGGGGAGGTCATTGAACCAGATCTGGATTGTGTAGCCATCGGGAGCGGCGGCAATTACGCTTATGCCGCGGCGCACGCACTCTTTGATCACACGGATATGAACGCCGAGTCGATCGTAAGGGAATCCCTCAAGATCGCTTCTCAGATTTGCGTCTATACAAATGACCAGATCAGCGTTGTAAGACTGGGAGGCGAAGGCGAAGATGGAAAGTAAATTTTATAATATGACGCCGAGGGATATCGTCTCGGAACTCGATAAATATATCATCGGGCAGGAAGGGGCAAAAAAAAGCGTGGCGGTCGCGCTGCGCAACCGCTATCGGCGGAGCCTTGTCGATGAAACGATGCGCGATGAGATCACCCCGAAAAACATTCTCATGATGGGGCCGACTGGTGTCGGAAAGACCGAGATCGCCCGTAGGCTCGCGAAATTGATGGACGCGCCGTTCGTTAAAGTCGAAGCGTCGAAATTTACGGAAGTTGGGTACGTCGGGCGTGATGTTGATTCGATGGTGCGGGATCTCGTGGAGACCTCAATTCGTATCACAAAGCAAAAGCGGCTGGAAGAAAAATACGGCGTTGCGGAAGAGATTGCGGAAGAGAAGATCCTGGATGCCATCGCACCGGGACGCAAGAAGCAGAGCGGGAGCGGTGCGACGATCAAAGGGCCGTTTGACTTTATTATGGGTGGCAGGCAACAGCCTGAGCAAAATCCGGAAGAACCGGACACTCGTACGGATTCGGAAGTGGAACTCACGCGCGAGCAGGTGCGCAGGCAGCTGAAAGAAGGGCTGTTGGATGAGCAATACATCGAAGTCGAGGTGGCGGATCAGCCGAAAACGAATCAACTTGACGTCAATGAAGGCGGTATGGGGATCGCGATCGGCAATATTTTCGACGTGATGAACGGCGGCAACCGCAAAAAGAAGAAAAAACTCCGCGTGAGAGAAGCGCGAAAGATACTGCGCGAACAAGAAGCTGCCAATCTGATCGATATGGATCAGGTGACCACGGAAGCGCTTGAGAATGCGGAGCAAAATGGGATTATCTTTATTGATGAGATCGACAAGATCGCGTCGGGCAGCGGGTTCCGTTCGGGAGCAGATGTGTCGCGCGAAGGTGTACAGCGCGATATTTTGCCAATCGTTGAAGGCAGCGTTGTCAATACGAAATATGGCCCGGTAAAGACGGATCATGTGTTGTTCATCGGCGCCGGTGCCTTCCATACGGCGAAGCCGACGGATTTGATCCCCGAACTTCAAGGACGTTTTCCGATTCGCGTCGAACTCGAAAACCTGACAGAAGATGCTTTCGTCAGTATCCTTACGATTCCGGAAAACGCGCTGATCAAGCAGCATAAGGCTCTGCTTGAAACAGAAGAGGGAGTCAGCCTGACCTTTTCAGACGAAGCTGTCAGGGAGATCGCGCGTATCAGTTTTATGGCCAACGAGCAGGCGGAAAATATCGGAGCCCGGCGTTTGCATACCGTGATGGAGAAATTGCTCGAAGACATCGCGTTTGGTTTGCCGGACAACGGGGAGAAGGAAATCTTGATCGATGCGGATTTTGTTAAAAATAAGTTTATCGATGTCATACAAGCGGAGGACGTGAGCCGCTATATCCTATGATTTCCGTAAATTATTTGTGTAAGATAATTCATATTCGTTTGTTTCAATAATTGACAAATGGATGGTATAATCAGGGTGCGGCGCGGGCTGCGCCCGGTATTTTTTTGTATATGTTCCGGCGGGGAAGCGATTCACTCGGTTTTCTGCAGGACAAGGAACAGGCGGGAAAAGAAATAGAGCGAGGATACAAATGGAACGAAACATACTGACAAAAGTACGAAAACTCAACTGGGTTCTGCAAGAGAGTACGACGGGTGCGTTTTCCTTTTCGGATCTTGCCGCCATCCTCTCTGAACTCGTAGACGGAAATGTCTACATCATCGATGAAAAAGGAACAATTCTTGGGGTACATTATACGATTCGGTCGGACAGTTCGGCGATCGAGGATCCGGAAACGGGGCAGGATGTCATGCCGAAAGAGTACAATGACGAACTCCTGAAAGTCACGGAAACTCAGTCAAATCTAAGGGGTGAGGAAGCCCTGAAAATTTTTAAGTATGATTATGATACCTACGACAAGCTGCATACGGTCATTCCGATCATGGGCGGCAGGGAGCGCGTGGGGACACTCATTCTCACACGCTACGAGCCCGAATTCGGAGACGAGGATCTCGTGCTCGGTGAGTATGGCGCCACCGTGGTAGGCTTGGAAATCAAGCGAATCGAAACCCTTCGGCGTACCGAAGATGAGCGTATTCGCGCGACGGTTCAGAAGGCGATCAGTACCCTGTCGTATTCTGAGGTGGATGCGGTACAGCAGATTTTCGCGGAACTCGACGGCATGGAAGGCCTTCTGGTTGCAAGCAAAATTGCCGATCGTTCCGGTATCACGCGTTCCGTGATTGTCAACGCGCTTCGGAAACTCGAAAGCGCCGGCGTGATCGAGTCGCGTTCGCTCGGCATGAAGGGTACGCATATCAAAATCCTCAACGACAAGTTCATCGGGGAACTGAAAAAACACATTTTCTGATCGCGTATGCGGCCTTACTTGACGGTTGCCGGCCCGGGTGAAGCGGAGCAGACCATCGAGCGCTCCCGCTTTCTTGGTTACACGCGTCCGGTAAAAACACCGGAGGATTGTGAAGCTTTTTTTGACGAGATCCGCCGGCTGCACCGGGATGCGACGCACAATGTCCCTGCTTATGTCCTCGGCGAGGATGCCCGGCTGCAGTGGGCCGGAGATGACGGCGAACCACGCGGGACTTCCGGAGCTCCCATTGCGCATATGCTTGTAGCTGAGGGAATCAGCGATACGGCTGTGTTGGTCACGCGGTATTTTGGCGGGATCAAACTCGGGACAGGCGGTCTGGTGCGGGCGTATACGGGGACTGCGAAACTGGC
>BNUG01000064.1 GCA_025997195.1 Clostridia bacterium
ATCGGAAAGAGAAACATCCGCACCAAGGATTCGTGCTACATTGGCATGACGCTTCACATCGGAATCCCAGGTGTAATTCAGGAAAGCAACACCCACACTGCTCAGCGCCCTCCCATGCGGGACGTCTGATAAGATACCGCTGATCGTATTCCCGATGGCATGAATCCCGTTTGTCGCCGTCAAGGCAATGGCGATCCCTCCAAGCGTATTCCCCCACGACATTTGGCTTCTGGCTTCCACATCGCTTCCGTCAATCAATACTTTCTCAAGGTTTTCGGCTACGATACGCATACAATCCAAGGCGATGATATCAGAATACGGCGTTGCTACTGTACACAAATACGCTTCCATAGCATGATAAAAAGCATCTACCCCTGTTTGCGCCGTGATTCCTTTGGGCAATTCCAATGTCAGCTCGGGATCTATAATCGAAACGTCCGGATATAGACACGGGTAATCCGGACTGGATTTTTCGTGCGTTTCTGGATTGTTGATCACCGCATACTGTGTCGCTTCCGAACCGGTCCCGGAAGTAGTAGTAATGCATATGCAGGGGAAAGATTCTGTGATCTTCTCATAGCGCCGATGCCCTCCGGCGATAAAATCGCGGATACTGCCCCCGTTTTTTGCAACAAGAGCAATTGCTTTCGCGGCATCCATCGAACTGCCGCCGCCAACGCCAATCGTCATATCGCAATTTACAGAAGTGAAAACGCTGGCAGCCTTATCGACCTGTGTCGTTTTCGGATTTGGGGAAACCTCGTCAAAAATAATCGTTTTGATTCCCGCATCCGATAAAGGCTGAACTACCTTTTGAAGGATTCCCAGCCGCTCGAGATCTTGTCCGGTAGTGACCACCATGGCTTTTTTGCCGTATATGCCAGCAACCTCTTTGATCCGGCCGACCATACCACAACCAAACATGATCTTTGCCGGCATGAATGTAATAAAATCTTTCATTCGTTATCCGCTTTAGATCCTTTCCTTATGCTCAAAGAACGAATACATTGTATCAATACAAGTGCTGTAATCCTCTTTCCCATGACCATCTCTGATGGAGGTACGCAACAACTCCAGGGTACCGTCCAGTGCATATGCCGGAACCTGATATTTCTCGAACAACCCCTTTACACACGAAAGATCCTTATGCGCAAGTTCCAGCGAAAAAGCCATATCATACGTTTTATCAATCATTTTCGGCACATAAAAATTCATCGTTCCGCAATTCATCGCCGTCGTTTTCAGCAATTCAAACAATTGCTGGTTGTCCAGCCCTTCCTGCCCGGATAACGAAAATGTCATTGCATAAATATTCACATAAGAAAGAGCGATGTAATTGAATATCAATTTCGTGAGATGTCCGTTCCCGATGCTTCCCATATTCGGGAAGCGATCTGCAAAGCATTGAACAAGGGGTGCCAGCTGATCATGAATTCCGGATTCTCCGCCAAACATACTCATCAGCTTTCCCTGGCTAGCCTGATTGGGCATCCCCGATATAGGACAATCCGCAAGATGCCCACCGGCCAGGAGGACTTTCTGAAAAAGTTTTTTCGTCGAATCCGGATCGCTCGTGGATAAGTCAGCAATGATTTTATCCTGAACTCCGTCAGCAAGGAACGATTCAACAATTGGCTCAACAATGCGTGAAGAAGGCAGCGAAAGGAAAACCACATCACTCTTCCTGCAAACGTCTAATGCGTTATCCGCAACCTCCGCTATATCACGAAACCCGGAAACGACATCTTTACAGACATCGAACACGACAAGCGAATATGCTTTCGCAGCAATTGCTTTGGCGATCTCACCACCCATATTACCTAACCCGATAAAACCGATCTTATTCATTTTATTTCCTTTTCCCTTTTTCCAACAACATGATTCGTATACGAATAAGATGAATGATACGGATCCGGTTTTGTAAAAGTAATCGATTACTTAATCGTTTACTTTATTGTACTTGCAAATCATTACTTGTCAAGTGAAAGCCTATCCTATTTTAATTGAGTCTACATTATTTTAACTGAGCGAAGATCGGCTCAAGGATCTCAAGCGTTCGTTCAATATCATCCATGGTGTGGGCAGTAGAAATATATTGCCGTCCGCGCCACGGATTGAGACGAACGCCGTTTTCCAGTGAGAGCCTACACATTTTCTGATACATTGCTTTATCGACTTTTTTAAAATGATCCCGATAGTCGACGAGCGGCTCGTCGGTGCCGAAGATCAGCGTCCAAATCGAGCCGATTTGGTGTGCCATTAACTTGATGCCGTATTTTTTGCCAAGCTTCGCGACGCCATCCGCAATGGCCGCTGTCATTTTTGCCAGGTTTTCGTAAGTGCCTTCCTTTTCCAGCTCGGCAATGGTTGCCAAACAAGCAGCGACAACAAGTGGATTGCCATTGAATGTACCGGCGGAATCAGCGCTTGAGCCGACGATTTCTTTTTTGCCAACGACAAGGGATACAGGAAAACCTGCGGCAATCGCTTTTGCAAAAGTGGAGATGTCCGGTGTCACGCCGAAATACTCCTGCGCGCCGCCAAGCGCCAACCGAAACCCTGTGATCACTTCATCGAAAATCAGGACGACGCCGTATTTCGTCGTCAGTGCACGCAATCCTTCCAGGAAACCTTGTTTCGGAAAAACAGGCTCAGCATTAAACATGACGGTCTCCATAATCACAGCTGCGATCTCATTACCCCGTTCTTTGAATGTTTTTTCGATCACATCCAAATCATTGTATGGCAGAGTGATCACATCCTCAGGTTCGCGCTGGCCCGCATAATGAATCAACCTCCAAGGGTTGTTGCGGGGACCGAGTGCAGCTTCCGAGTCCGCAAAATGGCTCACCTTTACTTCATCAAGCCAGCCATGATAATGTCCTTCGAATTTGACAAATTTCTTACGTCCAGTATAGGCTCTTGCCAGCCTGATCGCAAAAGAATTCGCCTCCGAACCAGAGCACAAGAAGGTCGCAACTTTTTCAGCGGACGGAATGATTTTAATCAGCTTGTCCGCTAGCCGAATCAAATCAGCCGTAGGCCCTGCGATTTGTGAGCCCTTTAGAATCTGTGACGCAACTGCCTCGTTCACACTGTCCGGCGCATAGCCGAGGATGGCAGGCCCCAGCCCCATCAGATAATCGATATACTCATTCCCGTCCACATCATATATTCTGGAGCCTTTTGCGTTTTCAAGATAAATAGGGTATTCCTGCCAGGGGCCTTTGTGCAGCGAACTGGCCAGTCCATTCAGCAAGCTGTCCTTTGCACCCTCATACAGTAATTTTGATTTCTCCGTTGAAAACGCCATCTCATTTCTCCTTCACTATTTGACCTTTTACAATAACTGTTGATATTTGAATATCATCATCGAACAACACAATATCCGCATCTTTACCTGCGGCCAGACTGCCTTTTCGCTGATCCAAACCCAGTGCACGCGCAGGGACGAGCGACATCATTTTTACGGCATCGGGAAGCGGCACCTCGACCTGTTTGTACATCGTGCGAATCATCAGGTCTGCCGTCGAAATGCTCGCACCGAATGCTTCATGACCCGGCATATAGGCGACGCCACTATCAATTTCAATACGCCTGCCATTCTTGAGGCTGCCGAGTATGCTCTCCGTCGCATCTGTGCCCGCAGCACGGTTGGAATCCGTGATCAGACAAATCCGATCCGCCCCTTTTGTTTTGTATATGAGTTTTAGAAGAGGAGGCGGCAGATGAATTCCATCGGAGATGATCGTGACGGTCAATTCATCAAGCAACAATCCGCTCTCTGATGCACCGAGATAAAAAAGCGCCTTTTTTCTGACCAAACGCGACATCCCATTATAGAAATGAGTTGCCATGGAGTATCCGTTTTCGCAGGCACTGACAACTTCGTCATATACTGCATTTGAATGTCCGATCGAGGCAATGACACCCTTTTTTTTAAGCCATCTTCCCATTTCAAGAGCACCGGGCAGTTCCGGGGCAATCGACCACATTTTCACCAACGGAAACCGTTCTATGATTTGTTTATATTCAGCAGGATCCGGTAATTTCAAATACTTTGGATCCTGAGCCCCACTCTGCTCCGGGGAAAAATACGGGCCCTCTAAATGAATACCCACGATCTCCGGCAACTCACCTTCCACTTTTGCAGCTTCCGTGATATAGCCAAGATTTAACAACAATTCTTCCGGCTCACAAGTCAGAGTGGTCGGAAGGAGCGACGTCGTACCATGTCGTAAATGCTCCCTGCATACCGTTAAGACAGCATCTATCGATCCATCCATAAAATCAGCACCATCCGCCCCGTGTGTATGAACATCAATAAACCCCGGTGCTGCATAGTTTCCCTTGGCGTCGATCACATCATCTTCTGTCGTCTGATTCACCAAATCTTCTTCAAACACATCCTGAATCACACCATCTTCTACAAGGATGCCGCCGTTTACAATAATTCGCTCCGGCATGACGAGTTTTGCATTTTTAATCAGCGTTCGCATTCACTTCTCCTTTGTCGCATTGTCAAAATTGGTTTCACAAATAACTCTCAAATTGAATACGTAAACGTTTACGCAAACGGTTACGCTAATACTATCTCCTCATTCATAAAATGTCAATACCCGAATAAAAACCGAATAAAACCAGAATAAAACGTCAGTTGCAAAAGTAAGTACGACCCCAGGGGTCAAAAAAGAACGCCGTATGCAGTTTCTTTTTGTTACCGGATTCGCATCGTTATGATTCGCCAGAAATGCAGGGATTCAATAAGCTTTAGCGCTACTTCACATCAGTATTTTCCATACTCGTATGCTGCATCATACAGAGCGAGTACGTTCTCCACGGGAACATTCGCAAGGACGTTGTGAATTTGATTAAAAACAAAGCCACCGTCTTTACCAAAAATCTCAATACGTTTCCTTACTTGATCTCGAATCTCTTCAGGCGTGCCTGTTGTTAAAACACCTTGCGCTTCGCAGCCACCGCCCCAGAATGTCAAATCCTTACCAAATTCACGTTTGAGCATCACAGGATCCATGTTTGCAGCAGTGGTCTGTACTGGATTAATAATGTCCAACCCTGCATCTATCAGATAGCCAAGTAGCAAGGATATTGCACCACAATTGTGCATGAACACCTTGCATTTACTGTGATTGTGTACATAGTCCCATAGCTTCTTATAGTGTGGTACGAAAATATCACGAATCATCTCCGGAGCCATCCATGGACCATTCTGAGTTCCAAGGTCATCACCAAATTGGACGATGTCTATATCATCCGCGACCTCACTGAGGATGCGATCCAACTTGACAAGATATCGCTCCTCGAGCACCCCAAGTAACCGATCTGTTCCAGACCGATCTAGCAAGATATCGCAAAGGAAATTTTCGGGACGCCTGATATAGCCACCAAACTCTAAGAATGAATGACCTATCGAAATCATGAGTGCTCGATCTGTTTTTTTGCGAAATGCCTTGATCACACTCACAAACTCGCGGTAGTCTTCCTCAGAGTTCGCGAGATCCAAATTGAATGGGAGGGCAGGAACGTCCCACATGGTATGTGAATAAACTTGTTCATCCAACTCATCCGGGATGCTGTCGAGATCACCGTATGGAAAAAACACTTGATCCACATAGAATGACGAAGGAGGTTGCTGCCCAACCCGGATGCCGGATGAGTCGTACAAATATGTGATGCCGTTCTCTTCACGTCTTGCATCCATGTAGTTCGGAATCAAACAATCAGTACCATCCGGAAGAACCCATGGCTTCCATTCTTTGTCGAGGTCACCAATGAAAGCTTCCCCGATATCCATAGAGTCCACATGAAAACGTTCGCGAAGCTCATCCCCGACATAAGCCAACTGCTGCTGAAAATCGTACAATAAGCACGGCTGTTTTAGACCCAATGTAGTTTTCAGCTTGTTGTACGTGATTGCAGAAATACCAGTGGATCGCATTGACCCACAATCTATAGGCAATCGATCAGCCTCACGGTGATTGCAAGCCAAAAGAACTCGTTCCCGACTATTCATAGTGTCACTCCTTTAATTTCCTTGCGATGAGAAATTGTTTCAATCAATGCGAATAACTATCTTACCGACCTCTGCCTTCTTGTTGATATTGACATTAAATGCCTCTGTAATATCAGAAAGCGCGAATTCATTTGTAACGACCTTCGCAATGTCGGCGGAGCCATCCGCGATTGCGCGAATCGCCATGGGATAAGTATTTTTAAACCTGAAAATGGTCTTAATCTGTGCGACCTGGCCCATCAGTTTTGCAAAATTAAAAATATACTCATCCTCGGGAGGCATGCCGACAAGTATGATTGTCCCTCCGCGTTTCACAAGGAACACGGTCTGTTGTGTTGTTTCCACAGCACCAGCGGCCTCGATGACAACATCCGCTCCTTCACTTCCGGTCAATTTGGCGTACACCGCAATCGGATCCTCGTCGGTAGCATTTATCACATGCGTAGCTCCAATTTCAAGCGCTTTTTCCAAACGTTTCGGATAGATGTCGACCACGGTGACATCTGCAGCGCCATAGGTTTTCGCTGCGAGTAGGGACATCAGACCTATACACCCCGCACCCAAAATAAGCACACGGCTACCCGGCTTTACGCCTCCTGCTTTTGCCGCCTCCAACCCAACCGAGAACGGTTCCACCAATGCACCCTCTTTCGTTGAGACGTTTTCCGGAAGTTTGAAACACAGGCTTGCGGGAAACGCCATATATCGGGCAAAACAGCCTTGAACTGGCGGCGTCGACAGATATTGTACATCAGGGCACAGGTTGTAGTCTCCCGAGCGGCAGTACTCGCATTCTCCACATGTAAGATTGGGCTCATAGCATACCTTATCCCCCACCTGAAGCCCTTTGGCTTTCGCGCCAACGGATACCACCTCTCCGGCGCACTCATGGCCAAGCACAAAATCGTCTTCAACAACATAGTCGCCGATGCGTCCATATTCCATATAATGCATATCTGATCCGCAAATGCCCACATATTCTACACGAATCAGGACTTCTTCCGGCGTGATTTCCGGTACAGGAACCTCACGCAACTCAAGCTTATTAATTCCGGTCATAAATGCGGCTTTATTATCCATCTAGATTGTCTCACTTTCTTTCTTAAATGCTATATTTTACCAAGTTCTTTATTTTTCTTGAGTGTCAAGTATCCGTCAGCCGCGACCACAATAATCAATATTGCGCCGACGACAACGTCTTGCCATGTTGAAGACACTTCAAACAGATTGAAAAAATTCGTCATTAGCGACATAAATATCACGCCAAATAATGCACCCATCGCGGTTCCTTTCCCTCCAGATAGGCTTGCACCACCCAACACACAACTAATAATAGCTGTCATTTCTATTCCGCTTCCAAGATAACGATTTGCATTGCCATATCGGGCAATTGAAAAAATAGCAGCAGCAGCAGCCAACAAACCAATTACGATATAGATAATGATAATCATGCGCTTGCTGTTAAACCCCATCAACCTCGACGCATTCCGATTACCACCGATATAATATAGTCGCCTTCCGATGCCATTGTTTTTCAAAAAAATCGAAAGAATGATAAGAATGACTATCATGAACAGGAATTGATAATAAATACCGAATAATTTCCCCGTCCCTAATATTGTAAAAGAGGCGGGAAAATCCGGATGTACCTGATAGAGATTTGACATCCTCATATAGGCCAGTCCCTGCACCATGAACTTAATACCAATGGTTGCGATTAATGGGTTAATGCCGACGACGCCAACCAGAATGCCGTTTACAAACCCAACCAAAACCCCGATCCCGAATCCTCCAAGAACCGCCAACGGTACAGAGACACCACTTGCCAACAATGTTGATACGCTGATGCCCACAAGTGCCATTGTTGCCCCTACAGAAAGATCGAACACGCCAAGTATGAGTAGTAGCATCATGCCAAAAGCAACCAAGGCACTTGGAGCAATACTAGTCTGAAGGGAATTCAGATTGTTAACATTAAAAAAAATATCACTTCCTGTTGCCAATACAACAAATAAAATAATTGTGATAGCTATGACAGCGAACTCACTTCTTTGAATAACATTTTTTAATTTAAGTCCAGACATCTTCATACCTTCATCTCCAATCATGCCCGGCTCTTGCGTGTGAATACGATATCCACCGTAACGGCGATAATTAAAATCAGACCAAGAACAACCTGTTGGATATACGGATCAACGGAAAAACTAACCATTCCATTCGTTACCATTGCAAGAAAGAATAGTCCCACCGCAGAACGGAGAATACTACCTTTACCTCCAAACAAACTCGCGCCGCCAAGAACCGCAGCCGTAATCATCGTAAACTCGAGCCCGACACCAGCCGTTGCTGCTGCATGCGCGACACGAGATGCAGCGATTACACCACCAATTCCCGCCGTCACGGCAGACATCACAAACATCATCATCCGGATGCGGTCAGATTTGATACCATATATTTTTGCGGTCTCGGAATTTTGTCCAACAAAATAGAAAACTTTAAATTTATAGCTGCGTAATAATAGAATCTCAAAAACGACTATTAAGATAACAAGCGCAATGATTGTCCAATGAATATCACCTAGTTTCATCCTCATAAAAGAACGAAAATCACCTGTGAACACTCTGCTTGAAAGTTGTCCAATAAGCACCGCCTTAAAACCCGCCATGACGGTCATCATACCGATGGTCACCATCATGGAACTTACATGGAATTTAACTACCACCAAACCATTAATAAGCCCAACGCCAGCGCAAAGTAGAACGGTTAATAAAAATGCGATCCAGAAAGGCAATCCAGATTTTACAAAAAGATAACCGGCAAGCGCACCGCTGAAACCAAATACAGACCCGACGGACATATCAATTTCGCCCATAATCAACAATAGTGTAAACCCTACGATTGCATAGAATTGTATTGAAATATCAAGCGAAATTGAATACAAATTTTCGAAAGAAAAAAAAGTATTTGTCGCAAACGTCAGAAAGAGAAAAAGCCCGATTGCCAAAAAATAGATGCTGTACGATGAAAAATTAATACGCCTACCCACATCCGAAGAGAGCGTGCGTCCTGTATATTCACTCATACCGCCACCTCTTCACTTCGTACGGATGCAAGACGCATGATTGATTGTTCTGTCATGTCCTTACCAGAAATCTCTCCATTTATCCGCTTTTCATGCATCACGATGATACGGTCACTGAGTGAAAGTAACTCTGGCAATTCCGAACTAAAAACAATAATACCAACACCTTCCGAAGCTATGTTTAATAATTGATTATGAATTTGGACTTTTGCACCAACATCAATGCCTCGTGTCGGTTCATTTACAATCAATAGCTTCGGATTGGTCGCGATGTTGGTTGCAAGCATTACCTTTTGCTGATTTCCGCCTGAAAGATTGCGTGGACATGCCTTCAGCGATGGAATCGCGATTGAAAATCGTTCGATAAATGATTTTGTAATTCCTGCCAATTTTTTTGTTTGAATAAATGTCCATTTATTCGAAACCGTTTTTAACTGTGGCAACGAAATATTATCCATCACGGATGAGTCATGCAACAAACCAGCGTATTTCCGATTTCCGTTCAAGTACAGAATTCCATTCTTCACCATTTCGGCACTGGTTATTCGCTTGATCTTTATTCCCTCAAACCAAATATCTGCTTCATCAACGCTTTCAAGCCCATACATCATTCGCGACAAACGATCCGTTCCCGAACCTTCCAGACCGAAAACGCCTAACACCTCACCTTTGAATAATTTTAGAGAAGCTGACCACAAGACCTTCTTTTTCGACAAAGCTTTTACCTCAAACATAATATCGGGGTTAATCGTTTCTTTATATGTCTTCCTTGAATATAATGTGCTTGAAAATTCACGACCCGTCATGTTGTTAATCAACGACTGTTCATTCATCTCGTCTTTATCCAACGTGCAAACAAATTTCCCATCACGCATGACGGTAACTCTATCTGCATAATCAAGAATCTCGTTAAGCCTATGCGAGATATAGATAATTGTCAGCCCCTTTGCCTTTAACTCTTTCAGAGTCAACATCAGTCGCTCCGCTTCCTCGTTATTTAAACCGGACGTTGGTTCGTCCAGCAATAAAACTTTAGGATTTGCATAAATACAGCGTAAAATCTCGATCATTTGTTGACCCGCTAAGTTTACGGTATCCATACGTTGTGTAGGCACAACCGTTCGGAATTCAAATGAATCAAGTATCTCTTGAGCCTTGCTGTTATAGTCCTCCCATTTTATACTTCTCACTGCACCTTCATCAGCCATCCAAGGGAAAAGGTTCTCCGTTACACTCATGTTTTCAAATACTGCCAGCTCCTGATGAACCATTTGAATGCCCATGCCGCGCGAATAGTTCGGATGAAACTCTTCCATCAGTTTCCCGTCTAATTCGATTGATCCGGCGCTTGGACGCTCCTCGCCCATAATGATTTTGACTAGCGTACTTTTTCCCGCACCATTTTCACCCAACAAAGCATGTATTTCTCCCGCCCGTACCGAAAAGGATACTTCATCTAACGCCTTCACAACACCATATTGTTTACTAATCCCTTTGATTTTTAGCAAATCATCTTGCATATCGTTCATCACCCCAATCACCCTGACTCAATTACAAAGGCAGAGGGATCGTCCCTCTGCCTTCGCGTTGAACTGCGCTATTGGACATAAAGGTCAGTTTCATATGTATCCATATTTTCATGACGAAATTCTTCGACATTATCTTTTGTAATGCTAAAGGTTCCCGTCGTAACCACTGTCGGAAAAATATTAAGATTTGCCGCTTCATTATTTGCGGAAACTGGGGCATCTTTCAATCCAAAGCGCCAGTAGTCCTCAAACAAACTGATGGCAAGATACGCCGACATAGCCGTTTTATTGCAAAGTGTGGCATCAATATAACCATCTGAAATATACTCGAGTGTCATGTCTTCTCTGTCATTACACACAATATAGATATTGCTGGGATCAATATTCAATTCTTCCATTGCTTCCGCAA
>BNUG01000065.1 GCA_025997195.1 Clostridia bacterium
CTCGTACCGGAGAACCGCCCGGTTTGTATCGGTCGTGACCTTGATTCTTCCGGCGGGTTCGGCGGATGAGGGGGATCCTGAAATCATCGTTTGCCGAGGGGAAGTGGAAGGCAGCATCGGGTATTTTGCGTCCGGCGCCGAAGGCTTTGGCTATGATCCGCTCTTTCACCCGCGCTACGAAGAGCTGCAGAAGGGCGGCGTCGAAAACTACGGATGCGTATCTTTCGGGCTGATGCCTGCGGAAGCGAAAAACAGGATCAGCCATCGGTTCCGCGCGCTGGAGAAACTGCAGGAAGCCTTGGCGGAAAGAGGAAAGAGATTCCCGCCTTCGCGGGAATGACAAGTGATACGGGAATGACAAGTGATGCGGGAATGACAGATGAAGTGCGGGAATGACAGATGGCGGTATTGCCGATATGGTAAAATGACTTGTCGAAATTCGATGATGTTGTGTGGCGGAGCGAGGGCCAAATAAGGTATGAGTGAGATCGTAAAAGAACTTGCGGAGATGGAAGACTGGCTGTCGCAGGAGAGCCTTGACCCGCCTGTGCGCGCCGAACTGGAAACGCTCAAAGCGCGTTATGAGGCCGCGCCGGGGGACGCCGAAATCGCGGATGAGATCGGCGACCGCTTCTATCGCTTTATGGAGTTTGGTACGGCCGGCATGCGCGGGGTGATGGGCGCCGGGCCGAACCGGATCAACATTCATACGATCCGTAAGATCTCGCAAGGTTACGCCGAACATTTGCTGGCGAAAGCCGCAGCCTCGGCCGCCGGGTGCCCGCCTAAGGTGGCGATCGCTTTTGACAATCGGCGTCATTCGGATCTCTTTGCGTTTGAAGCCGCCTGTGTTTTTGTGGCAAACGGCGTGGAGACTTATCTTTTTAAACAAATTTCCGCGACGCCGCTTTTGTCCTACACGGCGCGCGCGCTGGGTACGGACGGCGGCGTGGTCGTGACCGCGAGCCACAACAACAAGATTTATAACGGCTACAAGATTTACGACGACCACGGCTGTCAGTGCATGCCGGAGGAAGCGGAACTCGTAGCGGAAAAGATCGACGCCGTGGATATGTGGACAGGGGTGCGGACGATTTCGGAGATTCCCGCCTTCGCGGGAATGACAATGGGTTGCGCGGGAATGACAGGGGATGTACCTGCCCGTATGGAACAAGCCGCCGTGGGAGAGCCTTTGCTGCATCTGATCGATACGGCGATGGAAGATGAATATATCGAACAGGTTTTGGGGACTTCCCTGACGCCGGGCGCGCTCGCGGATCTTCACGTGGTGTATACGCCGCTCAACGGCGCGGGGTCGCGCCCCGTCCAGCGCCTTTTGGCGAAGGCCGGCATCGGCAGTCTTGCCGTGGTCAGCGAACAGGCGGATCCGGATCCAGACTTTACGACCGCGCCCGAGCCCAATCCCGAAAAACCGGAAGCGCTGAAACTCGGCTTAGATCTTTGCCGGCGTTTGCAGGCGGAAGGTCATGCCCCTGATTTGCTCATTGGAACGGACCCGGATGCCGATCGTCTGGGTGCCGCCGTGCTGCATGGGGGCGATTATGTACGGCTGACCGGCAATCAAGTCGGCGTACTCATTTTTGATTATGTGATCGCTTGCCGCGAGCGGGATGTCCGTATGCCGGCCCGGCCCGTCTTTATTACGACGATCGTGTCGACGCCGCTTACGGGCGAGATGGCCGACAAGCATGGGGTCGAAATGCGCAAGGTGTTGACGGGCTTCAAAAATATCGGCGACCAGATGAACCGGTTGGAGAGCGACGGCGAAGAGAGCAGATATATCTTCGGCTTTGAAGAAAGCTGCGGCTATCTGTCCGGCACTTATGCGCGCGACAAAGACGCGCAGAATGCGGCGCTCATGCTGCTCGAGGCGGCGGGGGCGCTGAAACAAAGCGGCAAGACGCTGCTCGATAGAGTGGAAGAGTTGTATGCCGAATATGGTTATTATTTAGACGGGCTCGACGAGTTGGTTCGGCCGGGCGAGAAGGGCATGATCGAGATCAAAGAGATTATGGCCAAACTGCGCGACCCGGATACGCTGAGCGTGTTCTCGGCGGTCGTGCGCTGTACGGCGGATTACCATACGGGCGAGCGCACGGAGTACAAACTGGGCGGCGCCTGTAAGAAATATCCCATTGTCGATGTGCCCGAGTCGGACGTGATCGAGTTTGACCTCGCGGACGGTTGCCGTATTCTGGCCAGGCCGAGCGGCACCGAGCCAAAACTCAAAATTTATTATACGGGGGTCGGGCCGGACGAGGCGGCGGCGGAGAAAGCGATCAGGCGCATGAAGGCCGAGATCGCGAAAGGAATCAGCTGATGCAGCCTATATTTTTCGTTCCGTTTTTTGAAGACAAACCCTGGGGCGGAAACCGTCTTGCGGAACTCTACGGCAAATATCCGTCCGGCATCCGCATCGCGGAGAGCTGGGAACTTTCGGCGGTGCAGTACCGGCAGACCTGTGTGCGCGCCGGTCTTTATGTGGGTTACACGCTGAAAGATCTTTACCGGGCCGAGCCGGGCTTGTTCGGAACCAAGACGCCGTATTTCCCTCTGGTGATCAAACTGTTGGATGTGACGGGCCGGGTGCCGATCTCGGTTCACGGCGGCGGCGTCAAGTCGGACGCGGACCAAACCGACGGCGCCTATGTGATCGAAGCCGGACCGGAGGCATGGCTGAAGTCCGGAACGCGGCTTTCCGGTACGTTCGAATTGTTCCGGGCGATGGCGGACGGCGCCGTGGAAGACAGCGCTTATGAGATTCCGGTCAAAGCGGGCGATTCGTTCCTAACGCCGCCCGGCGTCCCGCATGCGATCGGCGGGGGACAGGTCGTCTACCAGATCGCTTCGCCGCTCCGTGAATCGACGCTGATTGGCGATATGGAAACACCCTCGGACCGCGAATTAGAGAAAGCCTTTGAAGCGTTCCGCTTCGGCGTTTCTCTTGCGCCGGAGATTCCGACGGAAACCGCGCCGGGCATTACGCGCCTGCTTGAGACGGAATTGTTTTCCTTGGAAAAAATCGACGCCGTCGAACCGGTGGAGCAAACCTGCGGCTCTGTCTTTACGGCTTATACGGCTTTGTCACGCGGTGCGCTGCAGACAGGCGATCGTGCGTATACTTACAACGGCGGGGATACGTTTGTGATTCCGGCCGGGGGAGAATCTTACCGTCTGGTCGGTGGTGTCTTGCTGAAAGCGACCCCGCGATAGCGTCCCGAACAGGACAAAAGGCCTGTCCCTCTGTCTTGTCCTGCGAACAGGACAAAAGGCCTGTCCCTCTGTCTTGTTGCCGAACAGGACAAAAGGCCTGTCCCTCTGTCTTCAAAAGGCCTGTCCCTCTGTCTTGTCCTAATCCCTACTCCACAATTTTATTTGCGAGGGCGATGCGGACTGCGTCGATGGTGTTGTTCGCCCCGAGTTTCTGAAAAATATGCGGGAGCGAGGTCTTGACGGTATTGATGGATAAATGGTGCGCTTCCGCGATTTCGATGCGGGAAAGCCCCTGCGCAAGATCGGTCAGAATTTCTTTTTCCCGGCTTGTGAGATACATGGTGTCGTGCGTCGTCTCGTCGTCGCCGAGTTTTGCCCCGATATGCGCCAGCCGTTTTGTGTAGGTATTGGCCTTGCCCTGAAGCATCTCCAGAATCTCCGTCGGGATCGTGCAGCCGGTTTTGAGCGCGAAGTGCGCGAGCGCCCGCATCTCGTTTCCGAGTTCGATAAACGGCATGAAAACGGCACTTGGCGCCGCCAGCGCATAGGCTTCTCCAAACCACCAAAGCGCCGCCGCTTTCTCATTGATATTGTAGAGGCAGACCGCTTTGTGGATGGCAATACTGATCTTGCCGAACAGGAACACGCTCATTCCGGAATCGGTATCCTGGCTGTCGAGCAGCGCCAATAACTGCACATATCTTTTTTGGCTAATATCATATTTGTTCTTCGCGACAAATTCCAATCCCTGAAGCAGATAATTCACTTCTCTTTCATCAATGTCATTGGTAATCCAGCTTGCTACGCGCTCCGGATAGCCGACCTGCGCATAGAACCAACCCGTCACGATGTCTTTCATAAAATGCCGATTGGTGTAATCGGCCAGATCCGGCTGCGCTTCCACCTGAGACAGGATCGCCTCGACGTCGCCGTACTTTCCCCCCGCAAGACTTGCCCGCAGGAGAAAGAACAGCGCCCGGTTTTCGATTTCGTGCTGTTCCCGCGCTCTTGCTTTATATAAGGCTTCATAGCCATACCGCTCACAGGCGTCTAAGTCGTCTCGGAAAAAAGAAAGCTCGCAGCGGGCCAGATCATCCAATCCATACATGCAGCCATCCATAGAATGAGAAACGAAAGGAACCAGCTCCGTCAGTGCGCCGATGTACAGATCTAATCCGCCGGGATCGGAACGTCCCACCCGGCAAATAAAAGGGCTGAGATTGATGGAACGTCCCGCGCCCCACACCCGGTAATTGCTCTTTTTGAAATAATCGTCGCCCACCCGGAAATGGGCGGCAAAGTCATAGCGCCCGCTTTTCGGCGCCCGGATCAGTCCGAGAAACCCCAGATTGGTGTACAGACCAAAAAGGACTCTGTTTTTATAATCGGATTCCGGCAGGCTCTCCGTTCTTTGCAGGGTGCTGCGGATGAATTCCTCGGCTTCTTCCAAGCGGTCAAGACCCAGTAACAATCTGGCATAAACGACGTTTAGCGTGCCGTTTCTCCCGAAGGCGTCCTGCGGCGCGCCCGTCAGAATTTCAGCGAAGTAGGCGCCGAGCCCGGGCGGCAGGAGCAGAGGAAGCCCATAGGCGATCTCTACGATCCGGTCATAGTCGTTCAGTTGATGAAAGTAACTCGCGGCGTCCAGAATATATCCTTTTGTCAGACACCAGTTCGCCGCGACCTCATAGGTTTCGCGTTTTTCCTCTTCTGTCAGGAGACTCTGTTTCTCTTTTAAATAATCATAGAGCAGATTGTGGATGCGGTAGGTATCCAGATAGGCGTCGTAGCGGATGAAGGAATTGACCGGGCGCAATTCATCCATGAGCCGGATGCCGTCCGGAAGCCGTCCAAGCAGTTCCTGCGGCAGATGGTGGATCAGGGACATCCGGATGAGAAAATGCTGCTGCTCCTCCGTAATGTTCGAGAACAATTCACTGTCGATCAGTTTCGACAAATTGCTCTTCATCGCAGAGATCGCGTAGCCCGCAGGCCCCGGATTCCTTTTGTAAAACAAGCCGACAAGGTTGATGGCGAAAATCCAGCCGTCTGTGTCGGCATAGATATGTTCCATGACCTCCTCGTTCAGCCGGATCCCGTGCAGCGCAAAAAGCTCCTTCGTTTCCTCTTTCGTAAAGCGCAGATCATCTTCGTTCAGATGCGATACGGTATTTGTGGAAAGATGATTCAGGATGAAGGCGGCAGGGTCTTCTCTGGCAATAAAAATGCGGGACATCCCCGGAAAATGCCGATGAATCCCCTTGCCGATGAACTTCAGAATGGACGGACTTTTGAGGAGATGAAAATCGTCAAAAACAATGACGTACTTGCGCGTGACAGACAGCGCGTCCGCCATCACCGCCGCATACTTGCCAAAAAGGCTTCCGTCTTTGGGGAAGCCAAGGTCTTTTAGTATCTTCGCTGTGGCGGGACTGACCGTGAAGATCGCCTTGGTGAACGTCTCCCAAAACCGTGTCGGGGTATCGTCGTCTTCGGAGATCTGTACCCAAACGATGCAGAAATCCCGGTTTCGAAGAAAGGAATAGACAGCTTCGGTCTTGCCGTAGCCCGATCCTGCCACGACCGTGATCAAATCCGATTTTAGCGCGTCGGACAGCAGATTATCCACTCGGACTCTGTTCAAGTGAACAAATTGCTTGGTTACACGCGCCGGAATCGTTTGCATGTCATATATTAACATAAAATTTTCACTTTTAGGGTGGTGTTCGCGCTGATTTTTCTTCTATAATATACCCTACGGAGAAATCTGCATACAAATAGAGGGGGGCGGCTCGGCGGTGGCGGGCCGGGTTTGTCAAGACGGAAAGGGTGTGGATATGTCAATGCAAAAAATCCGAATACGGATCATTGTGATGATCATGGTCGGCGCGATTGCAATCGTCGGGGTCGGGCTGGTGGCCGGTCTTCTCACGACACAGAAAAAGGTAGAAGCCACCGTGGAAGGCGATCTCTCGATCGTCGGGGATATGGCGGACAGTCTGATCACGAGTGAAATCAATTTGCTGCGGGAAAAGGATATCTCTTTAGCCGGCAGTATTGCGGCCACGGGAAACCGAGAGGAGATCCTCGAAATTCTGAACGACAAAATGGATGATGCGGAATATAAGGATTTCATTGGGCTGACGGTCTTTGACCAAAACGGGATCGTCTGCAGCCTTGGCGACTACCCGACGCCGGTCGAATACATCGGAGATGTAGCCATACAGCGGGCCTTTGCCGGCGACGCCGTATTCTCCACAGTGCGCGTGGAAGCCGGCAGCGATAAGCCGGTGCTGCATATCTGCGCGCCCGTCCGGGAGGGCGTCGTCTTAGTCGCGACGGTAGACGGTTTGTTTTTTCACAATTTCCTCAGAGAATTTCGAATCTGGGAGACAGGCCATGTATTTGTGATAGACCATGAAGGATATATGATCTCCAACCTGCGGGAAAACTGGATCGCGGAACGCTTCAATCCCATCACGGCAGCGGAAACCGATTCGGAATATGCGGGCGTCGCGGGTATTATGAAAAAAATGATCGCCGGCGAGAGTGGCGTCGGCTCCTATAAGATCGGCGGCGTGGAGCGGATCTGTGTCTATCGTCCGATCACGGGGTCGCTGGTCGGCTGGTCGCTTGGCGTGGTGGCGCCGCAGCCGGAAAGCCCGATGAGTGACGTCGAGAATGGCTTCCTCCTCGTCGCGGTCATTTGCCTGGCTCTGTGCGTGGCCGCCGCCGTCGCCACATCGGGCCCCATCGCGAAGCAGTTCCGGCAAATTGAGGAACTAAAAGAAGAAGCGGAGAACGCCTCGAAAGCCAAGAGCGACTTTTTGGCCAATATGAGCCACGAGATGCGGACGCCGCTGAATGCCATCATCGGTCTGAGCGAACTCACGCTGAGCGGAGACAATACCGAGGAAGAAAAACACGAAAATATTACAAAGGTCTATACGGCCGGTGTTACCCTGCTTGGGCTGATCAACGACATCCTCGATATTTCCAAAGTGGAAGCGGGCAAATTCGAGATCATTCCGGTTTCTTATGATACGCCCAGCATCATCAACGATACCGTGTCGCTGAATATCGTACGCATCGGCTCCAGGCCGATCGAGTTCAAGATCCATGTGGATGAAAATTTGCCCGCGCGCCTCATCGGCGACGATATACGGGTCAAGCAGATCTTCAACAATTTCCTGAGTAACGCCTTCAAATATACGCATGAGGGTACTGTGGAATGGACAGTCACCGCCGAACGCGACGAAGCGGGTGTGCTGCTCATCTCCAGGGTGAAAGACACCGGGATCGGGATCACGCCGGAAAATCTCGAGCGCCTGTTTCAGGAATTCAACCGGGTCGATACGAAGGCGAACCGAGGGACGGAAGGGACAGGTCTGGGGCTGGCGCTCACGAAGAGCCTTGTCGAGATGATGGGGGGCACGATCACTGTCGAGAGTGAATACGGCGTGGGCAGTACCTTTACCGCAACGCTGCGCCAGCAATTGGACGGGGACGCCGTCGTCGGGAAAGAAACAGCTGAAAAACTGCAAGATTACAATTATACCGAACAGAAACGCGATCGCAGTGAGAAACTTGTGCGCAGACAGCTTCCTTATGCACGGGTGCTTGTCGTCGACGATGTGCAGACCAATCTGGACGTCGCGCGCGGCATGATGAAGCCCTACGGCATGACGGTAGACTTGATCACGAGCGGGAAGGAAGCGGTCAGGCTGATTCGGGAAGGGGCTGTCAAATACGACGCAATCTTTATGGATCATATGATGCCGGAGATGGACGGGATCGAGGCGACGCATATCATCCGCGAGGAGATCGGCAGCGATTATGCAAAGAATGTCACAATCATTGCGCTGACGGCCAATGCCATCCTCGGCAATGAGGAGATGTTCCTGAACAATGGTTTTCAGGCCTTCCTGACAAAACCAATCGACATCATCAAACTCGATGCGGCCATCAATACCTGGGTGCGCAACAAGGAATTGGAACAGCAGCTCTGTGAAGATCCGGTATCGTGCGAAGCCTCCGCAACCGAACACGCTGACGAAGATGACGGGCTTTTTGAAAGGCTTGCCGGGATTCCGGATTTTGACGCAAAGATTGTGTTCTCCAAATTCGGAGACGACGCAGAATCGGTTCGGGCTGTCCTTCAGTCCTATGTGAAAAGCACACCGTCCTTGCTCGACCGGCTGCGCACGGTGGACGAGGAAACGCTGCCGGATTATGCTATCACGGTACACGGCGTCAAAGGCAGCAGCCGAAGCATCGGCGCGGAGGGGATCGGCAGGCTGGCGGAGGCACTGGAATTTGCGGCAAAGAGAAGCGACCTTTCCTTTGTGCGGGAAAATAGCAAGGACTTTATCGAGCAGACAGAGCGCTTGATTGAGGATATTGGCGCGGCATTGGAAGAAGCGGGCGGGAACCGGGAACACAGACCGGCACCGGATCCGGAATTGCTGACGGCACTGGGAGCCGCCGCCGCTGTCTATGACATCGACGCGGCGGAGGAAGTCATGTCCCGGCTCGAGAGTTTTGATTATGAAGAGGGGGGGGATCTTGTCGAATGGCTGAGAGAACAATTGGATTTGGCCGGCTTCAGGAATATTGCCGAACGGTTGAAGGTTTGAGGGATGCCGGAACGGATGCGGAAGCCGGAAACTTGTGATGGGCTCGTCATTCTGCACCTGCGGTGCAGAATGACGAGGACGTAACGAAGCGAACTACAGAAAGAAAGAAAGAAAGAAAGAAAGAAAGACAGACAGACAGAAAGGCGTCAGGTGGAAAAAATGGAAAATACGAATGTGAACAGAAAGATCGTCATGCTCGTGGACGACAACATCACAAACCTCAAGGTGGGGAAAGAGATCCTAAAGGAAAAATACACCACCTATACGGTTCCGTCCGCAGAAACGATGTTTGAACTGCTGGGGCGGATAAGACCGGATATGATTTTGCTCGACATCGAGATGCCGGGGATGGACGGTTTCGAGGCGCTCCGAAAACTCAAGGCGAATCCGGCGTACGCAGGAATCCCGGTGATTTTTCTCACGGCAAAATCAGGAGAAAACGACGAGCGTGAGGGGCTCAGTCTTGGCGCGGTAGACTATATCTTCAAGCCGTTTTCGCCGTCGCTGCTGCTGCTGCGCATTGAGAATCACATGCAGCTGATCGAACAAACGCAACAGCTCCAAGATCTCAACAGCCATCTCGAGGACAAGGTGCGGGAACGGACGAATCAGGTGGCCAGTCTTCAGGATGCGATCCTGTCCACGCTCGCGGATCTGGTCGAAGTTCGCGACGGGGAGACCGGCAGCCATATCAACCGCACGATGGGCTATATGGAACTGATGCTCCGGGAAGTGATGCGGGAGGGGAGATTTTCCGCAGAGACGCGGGGCTGGAATGTGTCCGAGATCCTGCAGTCCTCACAACTTCACGATGTCGGAAAGATCGCGATCAGCGACGCGATCCTCAACAAGCCCGGCAAACTGACGCCGGAGGAATTTGAGATCATGAAGACGCACGCGGCCGAAGGGGTAACGGTGATCTGCCACATCGAGGAAAAGGTCGTGGCCAGCGAGTTTTTGGAGTATGCCCGCCTGATCGCCGGCAACCACCATGAGAAATGGGACGGCTCGGGCTATCCGCAGGGTCTGGCCGGCACGGACATTCCGCTGCTGGGCCGGATCATGGCTTTCGCCGACGTCTATGACGCCCTCGTATCGGTGCGCCCGTACAAGAAGGCGATGTCCGCCGAGGAGGCAAGGGATATCATCCTGAACGGCAACGGCACACACTTCGATCCCAGACTCGTGACGATATTCGAGCGCGTTTTTTCGGAATTCAAGTCCCTGAAAGCCGCCTGAAAAGCGACAAGGAGAGCTTATTTCGTTATCGGAACGACAGCCAGTGTTTTTCCGAGCGGGGCAAGCGCTTTCAGTACCGTATCGATCGTTGGCGAACTTTGACCGTTTTCCATTCGGGTAATCGTTGATTTTCTGATACCAGTCAATTCTTCAAGTTTTCGCTGTGATATTTTCTGCGCATTGCGGGCTTGTACGAGTTCTCCCATAATAGCGACGCGGGCTTTGCTGGCGGCCAATTCCTCTTTTGTGACAAGCCCTTTTGCCAGCAATTCCGCTTTGTGCCCTGTCCATGTACCCCCGATATGTTTGTTGTTCATGGCTGTTCATTTTCCTTTCTTAGTTCTTCTAATCTGCGTATCGCTGTATTCTTTTCACGCTGCGGAGTTTTCTCCGTCTTTTTTATAAAGTAATGAAGCAATACAAATCCGTCCTCAGCCCATGCGGCAAAAAATATTCTATTGCGTATCGGCCGCAGCTCACATATATCACCGTCGATGTGTTTTATTTTCGGCTCGCTCAGCGCAAGCCCGTATTCTTCCAATGCATCAAGATATTCAATGATTTTGCGGTAGTTTATTCGGCCGTTTTTGCTCTGAGTTGTCGCTAATTTTTCGATATACTCTTTTACCGGTTCAGCGCCATTGCTGTCCCTGTAATAATAAATTTGATACACTGCGACACCTGTCCCTTTCATTTATGGTAGCGTAAAAGATACCACATGTCAATAGATCCTCTTATCCGTTCAGGACAAACGCATCAATTTTCAGTCATAACCTCTTGACAATTTAAAGACATTACGAAAGCCGCCTGATTTCGTGGTTAATTTGTGGTAAAATGTATTACATAGAATGTAATACAAATGTAACAAGA
>BNUG01000066.1 GCA_025997195.1 Clostridia bacterium
TATAACTGTATTTTGTGCCAGAGTTTTTCTCCGGCTCATGTTTGCATCGTCACGCCGGAGCGGCTGGGACTCTGCGGCGCTGTTTCCTGGCTGGACGCCAAGGCTACGAATCAGCTGGATCCGAACGGGCCTTGCCAAGTCGTGACCAAGGATCGTATCATTGACGAAAACATCGGAATTTGGGAAGATGTCAATGAAAATGTCTTCAAGTGTTCGCACGGTCATCTGGAGCAGGTGACGCTGTACAGCATTATGAATGACCCGATGACCAGCTGCGGTTGCTTTGAGTGTATTTGCGGCATTGAGCCCTTCTCGCAGGGCGTTGTGATCGTCAATCGCGAACATCAGGGGATGACGCCGCTTGGCATGAGTTTCCCGGAGATGGCTTCCATGACCGGCGGCGGCGTGCAAACGCCGGGTTTCATGGGACACGGCAAGCAGTTCATCAGTTCGAAGAAATTCATGAAGGCGGAGGGCGGACCTGCACGCATCGTATGGATGCCGAAAGAGTTGAAGGATCTTGTGCGGCCGAAACTTGACGCCGCCGCGAAGGAACTTTACGGCGTCGACGGTTTTACGGACAAGATCGCTGATGAGACGGTGACGGACGATGCGGAGGTATTGATCGAATATCTGACGGAGCAGGGGCATCCTGTGCTTGAGATGGAACCGCTGATCTAAGGTAATGGATTCGCCGGTCAAGCCGGCGAATGACAGATAGTAGAGAAAGGAGCAGTTACAAATGGCATTCACCAAAAACCCACAGACATTCACGGGCAAGGTTGCCGAGGTCGTGATCGGGACGGGGGATAGCGCCGTGACAATTGGCGGGGAGAACGTTTTCCCGCTATATAGTTTCGACGCTGAATTCAAGAATCCTCCCATTGTCGGGATCGATATTTCCGACAAAGGACCTGACAGGAACATCCCCGGAATCGCGACATTTTTTGAGGGCGCTGAGAGCCTGGCGGAGATCGCAAAACGCGCTTCCGAAGCGGAAGGCGCAAGCTTTGTGAGTTTCTCGCTGGACAGCGCGGATCCCAACGGCGACAACGAGCCGATCGAGGATAGCGTCGTAAAAGCCAAGGAAGTCGCGGACGCCGTGACCAAACCGCTCGTCATTCAGGGCACGGGCAATGGCGAAAAAGACGGCCAGTTGCTCGGGAAAATCGCAGAAGCGCTGGAAGGCAAGAACGTACTCCTGATGAGCGCGCTCGAAGACAATTACAAAGGGATTGCTGTCGGAGCAGTGCTGGCGTACGGACAAAAGATCGCTGCCGAGTCCGCCGTAGACATCAACCTTGCAAAACAGCTGAACGTGATGATCAGCCAGCAGGGAGTCAAGCCTCAAAGCCTTGTACAAAACGTGGGAACGGCGGCGGCCGGCTATGGTTTTGAGTATGTGGCTTCTGCGACGGAACGTATTCGCGGCGCGGCGTTGTCGCAAAACGATGATATGTTGCAGGCGCCCATCATTACGCCTCTTGCAAAAGACGCTTGGGGCGTGAAGGAAGCGATCGTTTCGGAGGAAGACTTCCCGGAATGGGGACCGGCCGAAGAGCGCGGTATCAGCATGGAAATTTCGACGGCCGTCGCCTGTCTGGCTGCCGGTTCGAATGTGGTCATTCTCAAACATCCCGAATCTGTTAAAACTGTCGCCGCTCTCATCGGCGAGCTTGTGTAAGGAGGTGCGTGAAGATGGCTCTCAAAGGACTTGATATTTTCAAACTGACGCCGCGTACGAATTGTAAAGACTGCGGCACCCCGACTTGCATGGCATTCGCTATGAAGGTCGCGCAGGGGACGGCAAAGATTGAACAGTGCCCGCATATGTCTGCAGACGCTCTTGCGACACTCGGAGAGGCGACGGCGCCTCCGATGAAATCGCTGAAATTCGGCGCAGGCGACGCGGAACTGTCGATCGGTGGCGAGACGGTGTTGTTCCGCCATGACAAGACGTTTGTTTCAAAGAATCCCTTTGGTGTATCGCTCTCCGCCGAAAATGCGGACGAGGCGCTTGCCGAAGCTTCGAAGATCGACTACGAGCGCATTGGCGAGCGCATGATCGTCGACGTGATCAATGTCGAATATACGGGTGACAAGGATGCCTTTCTCGGTGCCGTGAAGAAGGCAGCGGAATTTGGACGGGCGATCATCCTCGAAGTCAGCGATGCGGACGCGGCGAAAGCGGCATTGGATCTGGTAAAGGACAAGAAGCCGATTCTCAATGGCGCCAATCCTTCGAACTACAAGGAGTTCAGTGAGATCGCGACAGCGGCCGGCGCGCTGCTGGGGGTGACCGGCACGAATCTCGACGAAATCACGGATACTGTCAAGGCAATTGAAGAATTGGGCAACAAGGAACTCGTGATCGATGTGGGTTCGGCTTCCGTCAAGGACGCTTTCGCAAATGCGGTACAGATCCGCCGTGCGGCCTTGAAAGACAATGAACGCAGCCTCGGCTACCCGACGATTGTCAACGTCAAGAAGTTGGCTGGCGGATGTTCCCGGAAAGAAACGGGTCTTGCTTCTTTGTTTACGCTGAAATACGGCTCCATCGTTCTGCTGAGCGGTATCAGCTATGCGCAGGCGCTACCGCTCTACGGACTCCGTCAGAACATTTACACTGACCCGCAGAAGCCTATGACTGTAGAAGAGGGTATCTACCCCATCAACGGTGCAGACGCCTCCGGCCCGAATATTCTGACCGTCGACTTTGCTTTGACTTATTTCATCATCAGCGGCGAAATCGAGCGTTCGGGCGTGCCTGCGAATCTGCTCATCCCCGATGCGGGTGGTTATTCTGTCCTCACGGCATGGGCGGCCGGCAAATTGTCGGCTTCGAGCATCGCACGTTTTATCAAGGAGCAGGACGTCGAAGGCAAGATCACAAACCGTGACCTGACGATCCCCGGCAAGGTGGCAGTCCTGAAAGGCGAGCTCGAAGAAAGCCTGCCGGGATGGAACATCATCGTGGGACCGAATGAAGCGGTCAGCCTGGTCAAATTCCTGAAAGAACGGTATTCATAGGTTTTAAGATTGTCATTCTGTAACGTAGCCTGAGAATCCAGTGAGCAATAGCAAGTATATGATATGGATTCTGCACCTGCGGTGCAGAATGACTGAATGAAATATGGAGGAGAATTATGAGCAAATTTCTGGTAATCGGCGAGCGGATCCATGTGATTTCGCCTGAAATCAAGGAAGCGCTGGCTACACGCAACGCGGCGCCCATCATCGAGCGAGCAAAAACACAACTCGAAGCGGGTGCGGACTATATCGACGTCAACATCGGTCCTGCCGAGCGTGACGGCGTGGACATCATGAAATGGATTGTCCCGGAACTGCAGGCGGCGACGGACAATGCACCCCTTGTACTCGATACGGTCAACCAAAACGCGATTCGTGCGGGTCTCGAGGTTTACAATCCCGTCAACGGCCGTGCGATCGTCAATTCGGCGGACGCCGGCGATCGCCTCAGCAACATCGACCTCGCGGCCGAGTTTGGCTGTATCGTCATCGGCTTGCTGATGAAAAAGGGCGTTCCGCGGGACAACGAGGAGCGCGACGAATATCTGCAAACCATGCTCGAGCATGCGATGGAAGCCGGGATGGATCCCGCAGAGGATGTATTCTTTGACCCGCTCACGCTCGTCATCAAGGGGATGCAAGAGAAACAGCAGGAGTTCCTGGACTTCATTCGCACCATGAGCGAAATGGGTCTGAAATCAACCTGCGGTCTCTCGAACGCAAGCAACGGCATGCCGAAGCATGTGCGCCCGATCGTAGACAATGTCCTCTGTGCGATGTCGATCGGTGCCGGTCTGACGAGCGCGATTCTGAATCCTTTGGACAAGGAGCTCATGAACACGATTAAGACGTCCGAGATCATTCTGAATCACACGCTGTATGCGGATTCGTATTTGGATATCTAAGCCAGGGCGAAATTCACAGAGAAAGGCGGGGCGCGTCCAACGCCTCGCCGTTACTGAGGTGCGCCCGGCATGGGCGATGGCTCGGTGTTTTGCGGATTCGAAGAAAACGATTCCTTTAAAGGCGAAAATTAATTATCGACATCCATACCGATGCGATACAGTATTGGAACTATACTGCTTTAATGAATTTATTGACATAGTATAGCGCTGCACCGACTGCTGTGGTTTCATACCGAAAGGTGCATAAGGTGAGATAGTTGGCGTCATGTTCGAACGTGTTCCGTTCTGCTACACGTTTGCGTAGGGCATCAATGTGTTCATCCATAAAAGTGCCCACATAACCACCGAGCAAGATGTCCGCATCAAGTACCATTCGAAGTGAGTTGATAGCAATGGAAAGATCATCGAGATATCTTTCCCAAATAATCGTATTTTCAGTATCGGGCGCATCATTTGAGAGGGTTTCGAAGAAGGCTGCAAGATTTCCGTTCGTTCTGTTTGCAAGTATGCTCGCGTTGCAGAGAGCATCCAGGCAGCCACACTTGCCGCAATAGCAGAGCGGACCGTCAGGTCTTACGGTGAGATGTCCTACCTCGCCGGCTCTTCTGTTCTCCCCATTGAGGTTGTTACCGCCTATGAGAATGGATCCTCCCACCGAATTGTTAAGTGAAATATATAGTGTGTTTTTTTGTTTGCCGCGGTGCCATGTCTCCGCAAATCCACCTGCATTTGCATCGTTTAGCAGAACGCAAGGGAATTCTATGTACTCTTCGAACTGGGAGATCTTTCCCCCTGTAAATCCAATATAATTGCCATATGACACCGATGCGTGGTCGGAGGTGATTATCGCAGGGAGTGCGATACCTACGCCGAGCACTTTCTTTGGCGATATGTTCTCTTTTTTTACGGCTTCCCGTACGAGCCGTCCGAGATTCTCGAAATATGATTCGCTGTTTTCAAATTGAATCTCATACCTTTTGAAATGTACGATGGAGCAACCGAGATCTATAATGACGATAGAAAGATGGTTTCTCGTGATATCCAGACCAATAGAGTATCGAGCTTTTTTGTCCGCTTCTATTGCTTGAGCTTTACGCCCTCCGGTCGAGGCAAACATTCCTGTCGTGATCACCAGACCGTCATCGATGAGTTCTGCTACATTTTTGTCCACGGTCGGCTGACTCAGCCTTAGGGTACTTGCGATATCCTGCTTGGACTGCGAACCCATGTTATATATGCAACGATACACAAGATTTCGGTTGAGCCTTTTGACATCTCCGTAGTCGGTTTTTGAAAAGTCCATTCTGCACCTGAGAATACGTGAAGGTATACGGTATCACCGAGTCGTCCTCGGCTAAGAAGATAGTTTACTAGAAGCATCGGATGATTACAAGCCGTAGATGTCTTGAGGCAAAACGCCATAGCAGATGGGGTATCAGGTGGCAGACTGTGTCAAAACCCTATGAGCTTGTAGAAGTGAAAATTTGTCAAAATTTGTCAACCGCGCAAGTCAATTTACCTATTGACAATACATTATTAAATAGAGTAGTATGACGATCATATTAATAAAGTTATTTTAAAAAGTTATTTTAATAAGTTGCCTGCCAGTTATAGTCTCAGTGAGAGAGGATCTGATGTGAAAACGCTTGTATGTTTCGGAGATTCTAATGCGTGGGGGTACATGCCAAAAAAAATCGAACCAACAGCTGGAGCTTGTTGACTGAGATGGAAAGAAAGAGATTTGTGATTGGCGCAGATTTTGGTACATCCGGCGTGAAAGCTGCACTGATTGACACCGAAACCGATGCGTGCAGTCTCAGCAGCTTATTTGAGTACCCAATTATGCACAAGCATCCGCTTTGGTCTGAGCAAGACCCGAAAGCATATTGGACTCAGTTTTGCGCGGCCATCAGGGAGTTGCTTGATATGAGCGGTGCAGATCCTGAGCTGATTGCCTGCATGGCAATCAGCTCACAAGGACATGGATTGGTCGGTATTGATCGCTACGGCAACGACCTTGGCGACAGCATGATTTGGCAAGATTGTCGTAGTGGTGACGATGTTGAATGGCTGAAGTTGAACGTACCGGATGAAATTCGCAAAACTAACGGAAACGCGATAAAAGTTCTCTTTCCTGTACCAGGGATACTTTGGGAGAAGCGGTTGCTGACCGAAAAATACGAGGCAACTGTGAAGTACCTTGGTGTTTCCTCTTATATCAACTATAAGCTTACAGGAAATTTCACCGTTAATCCGTGTGAAGCCTCGCTCACTTACCTATTTGAAATGACCGGTGTTTGTTGGTCAGATGATTTGGCCGAGAAGATTGGTATACCGATTTCGAAGTTCCCCGATATCTATGAATGTACACAGGAGATCGGCCACGTCACACAGGCGGCAGCCGCAGAAACCGGGCTGGCTGCTGGCACAATCGTGATAGGAGGCGGACATGATACCACGTCTGCGGCACTCGGAATGGGCATTGTCAGAGTTGGTCAGGCCTTTTATTCCATGGGTACCGGCAGCAATCTTGGCGTCATCACAGATGTGCCCAAATATGATGCGGCGATGACCGTGCAAAGATATGTGTGCGAAGGAATGTGGATTTTTGACGCAGTGATGAACAGTACGGGTTATTCGATGAAATGGTTTAGCCAGCAGTTTGGGGCAAATGTCAGGGCTTTTGCTGTATCGCGTGATCTGAGCGCGTACGATATCTTCAGTCTTGAAGCAGAGAAGGCTCCGGCTGGGTCAAGGGGAGTGCTGTTCCATCCCTATCTCGCAGGTGAGTCCTGTCCAATTTGGAACGAGAACGCAAGGGCGTCCTTTGTGGGTATGACCGGACGTACCACGCGTGGGGATATGATTCGTTCGATCATGGAAGGTGTGTGCTTCAGCGCGCGGCACAATCTTGAAGTGTTCGAGAAATGCGGTTGTGTGATAGACGAGATTGTTGTCTGCGGTGGTCCCGCAAAGAGCCGTGTTTGGATGCAGATACTAGCGGATGTCCTTGGCAAACGCGTGCTCATCACAAACAGTCAGGATACCGCTCCTCTTGGTGATGCTATGCTGGCTGGTGTAGCGACAGGGCAATTTTCAAGTTTTAAGGATGCGGCAGAACGGGTTTCTTCTATCGTTGACTCAATTGATCCAATACCGGCAAATGTTGCAGTGTACAGTAATCTTTTTCAAGTATACAAACGTATTTACGAAAGTTTAAAAGATGTATATGTAGATCTCTCGAACTATTAGGAAAAATAGAAAATGAAAAGCAATAGAAAAAAATATACAAAGCGTGAACGTGTCGCCGAGGCATTAAACCATAGGGAACCAGACAGGGTTCCATGCGATTTGACGATCGAACCCGGCATCTATCGCAAGCTTTGCGAGTATTTGTCTTTGCCATTCAAGCCGAATTGGTGGGATGACTGGAATCATGCATATCCGGATCCCTTGGTATTGGATAAGCTTGGTGTTGATGTTTATCATCTTTTACTGAAAGAGACGCCGGCTGGGTTCACCATTGAAAAAAACACATTTCGGGATGCGTGGGGCGTTCGTAAAGACAAACTTCAGCTCCCCGAAGGCGGGAGCATGTACACCCTTGTGGACTATCCTCTCAAGGACGCACAGAGTGTCGCAGATATTGAATCGTATCCCTGGCCGAAGCCAGAGGAGGTTGTCGACGTATCGGGATTGGAGGCGGAAGCAAGGACGCTGTATAACGAGACAGACTTCGCTTTGACGGCTACCTTTGGGGGCAATGTTTTCGAGCGGGCACACTATTTGCGCGGTATGGAGACGTTCTTGGTCGACTTGATGGTAGAACCTGAACTAGCGGGTGCCGTGATGGATCGTATTTTAGGCATACAAATGGAAGTGGATAGGCTTGTGCTTCGCGCTTGCGGAAAGTATCTGACGTATATGCGATTTCGGGGGGAAGACCTTGGAACGCAAACAGGACAGCTCATCTCTACCGAATTGTTTCTCGGAATGGTGCGCCCCCGACTTGAAAAAGAATGGAAGACGGCAAAGAAACGATTCAAAGAACAGAATCCGGATGGCAAGATATCGGTTCACTCTTGTGGTGCTGTGTTCGATTTGGTTGGGCATTTCATAGACATGGGAGCTGATATCTTGAACCCCGTCCAGTCTTCGGCGCATGGCATGAACACAAAGGCATTGAAAGAAAGATATGGGAGTAGAATTTCATTCCATGGGGCGATTGACACGCAGAATGTATTGCATGCTGGAACTCAGGAGGAAGTGCGAGATGAAGTCAGAAAAAGGATATTGGATTTGGCACCGGGCGGTGGCTATATCTGTGCACCCTCGCATAACATCCAAACAGGGATGCCTGTGGAGAATGTGATGGCCATGTATGAGGCTATCCGAGAGTTCGGTTTGTATCCGCTATTGGCGTGACACCAGGGGCGAACCAATATGGTTGTTTTTGCCGAACAAGGCAATTGCAATATAGTAAATGTTTATTCGTAAGTTACGTATCATAAAAAAAGGAGAAGGAGACAATGACAATTCCTAAGAGTGAGAGAGTCATGAGAATTTTCGAGCGAAAAGACGTGGATTATTTGCCAAGTATGATCACATTTTCGGATCGGGCAAAATATCCCAAAATTAGCGAAGCGTTAGGGCTGGATGGTTCGGATGCACTTGAAGATTATCTTCAGAACCATATTTTCTGGACTTATGCAAAAGATGATGTTGTATTTTTTTACCGAAATGATTCAGCGCTTATGGCTTCGTTAGAAGCTGAAAAATATGTGGCATGGGATCATGCGCGTGCTACTCTGTATGATCGATGGGGTCTGGGGATTTTGGCTGGCGAGGAGGGTCTGTTTTGCAACTATGGGTGTTTGGCGCAAAATGAAACTGCAAATGCAAACGCGCGAGAGTATTTACCGGAACGTATTACGAAGCTTTGGGATATGCCGATTGAGAAAGCTGTCGATGCCTATGAAGCGCCGGATCCGCTTGATCCTGCAAATCTCGAATGGTTGATACGGGATAAAGATGGCGTAGGTGATATGTTAGTTATTCCGACTGGCTATATGGGAATCTATGAACGGGCGTATACCATGTTTGGTTTCGAAAACTTCATGCTTCAGATCGCTTTGACTCCATATACGGTGAATACGATTATGGAAAAAATTACAGATTATAGGATTAAGTTAGCGAAAGTTAAAGCTGAACTTGGATATAAAGTCGTTCACCACGGGGATGATGTCGCGACACAGCTTGCCGGCCTTTTTTCCATTTCGATGTTTCGCGAGATGATTTTACCACACTTGAAACGGCTGTTTGCTGAATACAAAAAGTATGATCAATATATTATGCTACATTCTTGTGGGCGTATCATCGACTATTTGCCAGATCTGATTGATATTGGTCTGGATGCTTGGGAACCCGTTCAACCGTGTAATGATTTAAGAACGTTAAAGCGTGAATTTGGCAAGGACTTGATTTTTATGGGAGGCATTGATACGCAACAATTACCTCGATTGACTCCTGATAAAGTTCGCGAAATGACAAAAGAGGTAATTTCGATTCTCGGGAAGGGCGGTGGTTATATCATAGCGCCATCTCAGGAAATTATGAGTGATGTGCCGTTGGAAAATGTTGTCGCACTGTTGGAAACCGTCGTTGAGATGCGCGATAAAGTGCTGTGACCGTATAGTGTTCAGTCGGGGATGTCTGTTGAACTGTGATTACAGATATCGCCTTGATAAATATTGAATCGTTATCACAGAAAATGGAATCAAAGGAGGAGTTCTATCATGAAAAAGAGGCATTTTGGTAAAGCGTGGATCGTTGTGTTCTCGATCATATTGATTATGACGTGGATGGTAGGTTGTGGTACTGCAAGCAATGATTCGGGAACTGGCGGTGGTAATCAATCAATATCGGAAAACAACGAAAGTGGTGGTGTGTCTGGCGCTGAAGATACTCAAAATCAGGAACGCACATATTATTATGTTGCACCGTATATGGGTCATCCATATATATATGATGTATTTCTCGGTTTCCGGTATGCAGCGGATGAATTTGGAGTGAAAATCATCCAGTCTGGTCCGGATGGTTTTGATACACAAGCCGCAACAGAAGCTTTTGAGCAGGCAATTGCAAAGAAACCGGATGGTATCGTAACAATCATGTGGGATGGATCGCTGACAGCCGCGGCGAAAAGTGCAATTGAACAGGGAATACCCGTGATCGTTATGGAAGCTGCACCCAATGATCATGGTGCTTTAACGTACATTGGACTCGATAATTACCAATGTGGTGTTGATACGGCAAAGGAACTCGTTAATGTAGCGGGAAATAGTGGAAAAGTAGTGCTTCAAGGCAATTGGGGTG
>BNUG01000067.1 GCA_025997195.1 Clostridia bacterium
GAAACGGGTCTGGAAACCGTTGACTTTGATACTTGGATTGATGGGAAACTTTCTCTGGTTCGTTTTAACAAAGTGACAGGGGAACTTCTGCTGGGCGTGGAAAATGACTTTCGGAAGGCGCAATTGCAACTCAAATATCAGGGTGTGATCGACGCGGCGGCCACGGAAGCCTTTGGCGTGAAAGTACAGACCATTTTTTTGCTGCCGGAAGAGATCAAACCGGAAGATACCAAGCGCCGGACTGCCGACGAACTCCCCGACGAAAATATATTCAATCCGCGCTACACGTTTGACAATTTCATCGTCGGCGACAACAGCCGTTTTGCGGCCGGGGCAGCGCAGGAAGTAGCGAAAGCACCGGGTAAAGCTTACAGTCCCCTCTTCATCTATGGCGGCTCCGGTCTGGGAAAGACGCATCTTATGAACGCGATTGGCATTTACATCCTGGAAAACTTCCCGGATATGAAAGTGCTCTATGTCTCCGCCGAGACTTTTACCGAAGAATTTGTCATGGCCAACCTTCACAAAAAAATGAACGCTTTCAAAACAAAATACCGCAATATCGACGTACTGCTGATCGATGATATACAGTTTATCAGCGAAAAAGATAAAACTGTCGAGGAAGTATTCAATACCTACAACACCCTCTACTCCATGGGCAAACAAATGGTATTCACCAGCGACCGACCGCCCAAAGACATCCTTGGTTTGGATGAGAGGCTCAAAGGTCGGCTTGCCGCGGGCTTGCTCGTGGATATTGTGCCTCCCTCTTATGAGATCAAAGTCGCGATTTTGAAAAAGAAAGCTTTGCTCGACGGGGTACCGGAGGACGAAGGCGTTTCTGACGTCATTTCTTTCATCGCGGAAAATATTCGTTCCAATGTTCGTGAACTCGAGAGCGCCTTTAATCGTGTCATTGCTTTCGCTAAATTCACAGATGCTCCCTTCACGAAAGCACTTGCCAAGCAGGTACTCAAAGATGTGGTACAGATGAGCGGCAATGGCCCCACCGCGAAAGACGTCAAGAAAGTGGTCGCTCATCATTTCAGTATCACGGTGGCGGACATCGATTCCGTGGAGCGTTCGAGGTCTCTATCCATGCCAAGGCAGGTCGCCATGTATTTGTGCAGGACTTTGACGGATCTCTCTTATCCTAAGATCGCGGAAATATTCAAAAAAGATTATTCTACGGTTCATCACGCTTGTATCAAAATCGCGAAAGAGATTACGACAAATTCCCATCTTGAATCCATTGTGGAGGAGTTGACGGAGAAAATACAGAACGAATATTGAGGTTATCCAATTCAGTAATATTTTTATAAACAAAGTTATCAAAAGAGAAAAAGAGTAAGGAATGGGCAAACACCAATAATCCACAAAAGTTATCCACATATCCATAGGACTAATAACAAAAACAAAAAGATAGAGATAAAAAGAAAGGCCATTTGTCTGATGAAAGTAATCGTAAAACAAGAAACCATGATCAAAGCACTGAATATCGTTTTAAAAGCGGTATCTCCTACCTCTACGATGGAAATAACAAGAGGAATTCTCATCAAAACAGTCGGTGATATGCAATTGAGTTTGTCAGCGACGGATATTCAGCTTGCGATCACGACTACGGCGGACGCAATTGTGAATGAATATGGGGGAACCATCGTAAACGCACGGCTTTTTACGGATTTGATTCGCAAGCTTCCGTCCGGAGATATTTTGATTGCGACAGATGAAAAAAATGTGATTGCGATTAAAACAGACAAATCTGAATATGAAATTCAGGGAAAAGAAGAAAGTGAATTTCCCAGGATGGAATCAGAAGAAGAAGGCAAAAAGATAAAGCTGGAAAAAGGACTTTTGAAGGATGTGATAGAGGGGGTTTGTTTTTCTGCAAGTTCAGATGAATCCAGAGGAATCATTACCGGCGTATTGTTTGAAATGAAAGACGGAACGTTGTCAACGGTTGCGCTTGACGGATATAGAGTAGCGGTAAAGAGAGAAACGAGAAATGAATTTCAGGGAGAAGATTTTAAGATCGTTATCCCGGCAAAAAATTTAAGGGAAGCGGGAAAAATTTTAGCAGATATAGGAGGGGATGACGACGAAGAAATTGTATTTGAAATAGGAGAAAACTGGGTGAGGCTTTATCCGGCGAGAACAACGGTGCGAATCAATTTGCTGCAAGGGGAATTTATCAAATACCGGGATGTAATGCCAAAGGATAATAGGATTTCGATTCGGGTGGAAAAAAATGAATTGCTGAGTGCGGTGGAACGTGCGGCGATGATCAAAAGTGACGGAAAGAATAGTTTTGTGCGTTTGTCGATCACGGATGATTTTGTACGTGTGTCTTCAAGGGGTCTCGAAGGAAAAGGCAAAGAGACCGTCGTATGTGAAAAAACAGGCGAAGATTTAGAAATCGGGTTTGACGCGAAATTTTTGACGGATGCTCTCAAAGCCGCTGAGGACGATGTGATTGAAATGAAATTCAATACCAGTGTCAGTCCAAGCTTGGTTCGTCCTTCCGAGGGAGACCGGTACGAATATCTGATCTTGCCGGTGAGGCTTTCGACGATCAGCGCATGATGTATGATTATTGAAACCATAGAATTCAGTAATTTTCGAAACTATGTATCGGAAGCTACGGTATTTCACGAAAAAGTAAATATTATCACGGGGAAAAATGCACAGGGGAAAACCAATCTCATTGAGGCGATCAATTTGCTTTCGATGGGAAAGTCATTTCGGACGCGCAAGGAAAGTGAGATGATTCGTTTTGGAGAGGTTTCGTGTCTGGTCAAAGGAATGTTTCTGAAACAGGGACGGCCTTACGGGACGGCAGTAGAGCTTAGGGTCAACGGGCACGGCGGAGGGTCTGGAAGCGGGCACGGAGGAGGAGGAAAAGCGCATACTTATTTTGTGAACGGCGCGGAGATGCTTTCGGTCGCTGATATCCTCGGAGGGGTTTACACGGTTGTTTTTTCACCGGAAGACCTGCGGATTGTGAAAGGAGAGCCGGAAGTACGCAGGCGCTTTTTGGATAGGGGACTTATCCTGCTGCGGCCGCTTTATTATCATAAACTGAAACAATACCGCGCCGTACTGAAAAGCAGAAACGCGCTTTTGAAGGCGGAACGCGTGTCAATCGATTTGATTGACATCTATGATGAACAATTGGCCGCGGCCGGAGCGGCGGTGATGGAAGAAAGGTTTCGTCATACAAGCGCGCTTTCCGCTGCGGCAAAACGGGCGGATGCGATGCTGACGGACGAAAAAGAGTCTATCGAGATTGGTTACCGTCCGAATATCGCGGCGGAAAAAGCGGAGGATGCCAAAGAGATTTTTGGAGAAACGCTGCGGCGCGGACGTGAAAGAGATCTCTTGATGAAATCTACAGAAGCGGGACCACACCGCGACGATCTTTCTCTTGTTGTGGACGGAAAGGATCTTCGCACGTATGGCTCACAGGGGCAGCAGCGGACGGCGGCGATCGCGCTTCGGCTGGCGGAAAAGGAATTGGTGCGTCAGGAGACGGGAGAAGAGGCAATTCTATTGCTCGACGACGTGATGAGTGAACTGGATGCAGACAGGCAAGGACGCTTGCTGGAGCGGTTCGGCGCAAACCAGATTTTCGTTACGGCGGCAGTGCTGGATGAAAAAGCCGCGGCCGCTCTGGGCGCCGTCAAATTCATCCGTATTGAAGAAGGCAAAGTCATTTGACAGAGGTTCTGCACCTGTGTAAAATATATAAGCTTGTGCGCGTGTTTTCGGGCGCGAAGCGATGACAGAGTATCCCGGCTTGGAATTCAGACGCCGGGCGCGGAGGGCGGGTTTGACCGTCACAATAGAAACAGGAGAAACACAGATATGAAAATGACCTACCAGCCGAAAAAACGGCAACGCAAAAGGGAACACGGATTCCGCAAACGGATGTCTACCAAAAATGGCAACAATGTAATCAAACGCAGACGGCTTCGCGGCAGAAAGCGCCTTTCCGCCTAATGGCCATGCAGCCGGATGTCCTTCGTTACAAGAAGGATTTTGACCGGCTCTACCGGAAAGGCCGGAAAGCGGCGGACAAGTATATGATCGTGTTCGCTGTGCCAAACGGCCTCGCATACCGGAGGAAGGCTTTCTTGGCAAGCAAGAAAGTGGGCGGTGCGGTTTTTCGGAATCGCGCAAGGCGCCTGCTGAAAGAGAGTTATCGGTTGCTTGCTTCGGAAATCAAAGATGGCATGGATGTACTTTTTGTGGCCAGAGCCTCCATTACGGAAGCGAAATGTCCGGACGTGATGGCGTCCATGAAGAAAACGCTCGGAAAGAGCGGGTTGCTCAGGTGAAATACGTACTCATAGGAATCATCAGGGGATATCAGATTTTCATCTCGCCATGGCTTCCGGCCACCTGCCGTTACTACCCGACGTGCTCGACCTATTTTCTGGAGGCGCTGCAAAGGTATGGATTTTTTAAGGGCTCGAAACTCGGCATCCTTCGCATCCTTCGGTGCCATCCCTTTCATGAGGGTGGCTATGATCCTGTACCATAGAGGGAGGACAACTATTTGAATCTATACACATTTTTTTCGTTCATCGCAACGCCGCTTGGGTATCTGCTCAATGCGATCAACAGCTTTTGTCATGATTACGGCATCGCGATCATCATCTTCACTCTTATTGTGAGAGGAGCCCTCTTCCCGTTATACGCGAGTCAGATCAAAGGGCAAATGAAGATGGCGGCAATCCAGCCGAAGATGCAGATGCTCCAGAAAAAATATGCCGATAATAAAGAAGAACTCGGCCGCAAAATGCAAGAACTTTACAAGCAGGAAAACTATAATCCGATGTCCGGGTGCCTGCCGCTTGTGATTCAGATGCCAATCCTGATGGGTCTTTTTTATCTGCTGAGAAACCCCGGTTTGTATCTCCCGACCAAGATCAATTTGATCATTGCCTCACACGAAAGCTTCTTGTGGATTCCGGATCTTTCGCAGCCGGATCAGTGGATTTTGCCGATCATCACCGGTGTCACGACGTTTGCTTCGATGTCGATGACGGGTATGATGTCGGGCGGTGCGCCGACGGGCGGCGGTGACGCAGCCGCATCGATGGCGCCAATGATGAAAGTGATGCGGGTGTTCATGCCGATCTTTATCGTAGTGATGGCGCGCAGCATGCCTTCGGGACTTGCGGTGTATTGGTTTATCGGGAATTTGTTCACAGTCGTTCAGACATGGTTATTGAAAAATTTGCGTACAAAAGCGCAAAAAGCGGCGGATGCGGAAAAAGGGCCTGCGAAGTAATTGAAGGGAGAATTTTGAAATGGACTATTCAGAAAAATACGGAATTGATGTAGACGAAGCGGTGCGGCTGGCACTCGATGAACTTGGTGCCCGCGAAGATCAGGTCATGGTCACCGTGCTTGAAGAGCCGAACAAGGGCTTCCTGGGACTGGGACAGAAACTCGCGAAAGTGCGTGTCGAAAAAATAGCGGACGATACGGAAGACGACCTTTCTCAGGCGGAAACGATTGCGCAGGAAGCCGCAAAGCCGGATAGCCGTGCCACGCATGATTTCCGCAAGAAGGGCAAACCGCAGGGTCAAGGCCAGCAGGGTTTCTTTGGCGGCGAGCGTCCGGAACGCAAAGATCGTCCGGAGCGATCGGGCCGGGGAGATCGCAGTGACCGCGGTCCGCGCAGGGACAGCCGGGATCGCGGAGACCGCGGGAATCGCGGCGGCCGGGACGGAGCCGGAGACCGCGGCGGCAGGGAGCGTTTCCGCAAGCGTGAAGAGGACATCGAAATCGATCTCTCGAAGATTCCAGAAACCTTTGAAACCATCGAAAATCTTGTGCCGGATCCGGAGGGGACGGCGCCGATCTTCCTTTCCGATATGATTCAAAAAATGGGACTCGACGTCACGGTCACGGGCCAGAAGAACGACGAGTGCAGTTATATCGAAATCAAGGGCGAAGATGCACGCGTTGTCATTGGCAAGCGCGGACAGACGCTCGACGCGCTGCAGTATCTGACAAACCTGGTGTCCAACAAGGGCGGCGGCGACTATAAGAGAGTGGTCATCGACGTAGAGGGATATCGGTCCCGCAGAGAAAAGACGCTGGAAAGCCTTGCGATCAAATTGGCGAAGCGCGTACTTGCCACAGGCCGTGACGCCAGGCTCGAGCCAATGAACCCGTACGAACGAAAAGTCATCCATTCAACCCTGCAGTATATCGATGGCGTCACAACGTGGAGCGAGGGAGAGGAACCCTACAGAAGGGTCATCATCAGCAAAGAATAAGGACAAAATGGGGGCGAGTCCATTTTGTCTGTCAACAACTATAAACCGATGGAGAATTTGGTGAGCCGGGCAGGAACCAAGAAAAACGAATCCACAACAACAAATGCGATTGTTTCTTCCGGGCAGGAAACAATCGCAGCTGTTTCTACGGCCTCAGGCATGGGAGGTATCGGTATTGTGCGCTTGAGCGGCGACAGCGCGGAAGAAATACTAACAAATTTATTTGCGGAGACACAAGGGATCCGGGGACAAGGAGAACAAGGAGACAGAAGGCCTGTCCCTTTGTCTTGTGTCCCCTTGTCCCCTGTGTTTGAAGACAGGCGCATGAGGCACGGATGGATTGTCGACCCGGTGTCAAATGAAACGATTGACGAGGTTCTTTGCGTCCTGATGCGGGCCCCGCACAGCTACACGGGAGAGGATGTAGCTGAGATTCAGTGTCACGGCGGGCCGATACCGCTGCGGAGGATTCTGGGGGCGGCCTACGCATTTGGCGCCGTGCCTGCAGAGCCCGGCGAATTCACAAAGCGGGCTTTTCTGAACGGCCGCCTCGACCTTGTGCAGGCAGGCGCCGTCATCGACCTGATCAACAGTCGGACGGATTTGTCGTACCGCGCGGCGAGTGAACTGGCCGCGGGACGACTGTCCGCGCAGATTCGAGAAGCCAGGGAATTGTTGCTCGAGGTTTTGGCGGAGATCGCGGCGCGGATAGACTATCCCGAGGCGTATGAACATGAGGTGAAGATTCAGCCCTTTATTGATTCGACGGAACCGTCATGGAATGATGCGTTGACCTCACCTTTGCGGGCAGCCGACAAAATCTTGCATGACTTGCTTGACGGGGCGGACCGGGGGAAACTTGTACGTGACGGTATGCGCGTCAGCATCATCGGGCGGCCGAACGTCGGAAAATCTTCTTTATATAATGCCATGTTGCGTACAGACGCGGCGATTGTAGCGGAGGAACCCGGCACGACACGCGATACGCTGGAGACGTGGCTGGACTTAGGCGGCGCGACGGTTGCTCTGACAGATACCGCCGGTATTCGAAAGGATGCCGGGGCGGTCGAGCAGGCGGGGATTCGTCGGGCGCACGAGGCATATGACCGGGCGGACGTTTGCCTGTTTGTGCTCGATGGGTCTGCGCCGATCTCGGAGGAAGACCGTCAGATCGCAAGGAGCCTGCGTGAGGACAAACCAACGATTCTCGTCGTGAATAAAAACGACTTGCAGACACAGTTGTCGGATGAGGACGCCTTTGACCTTGTGCCGTCTGCGATCGCACTGGTACGCACGACGCTAACAGGACAGAGGGACACAGGACAGAGGGACAGGCCTTCTGTCTTGCCGGAGCAAGACAGAAGGCCTGTCCCTCTGTCCTGTTTGGCGGAATTAGAGTCTTTGCTGTATGGGCTTGTTACGGGCGGAAAGATGGCGGCGGAGCAAAATTTTCTGGTCACGCGGGAAGCGCACAAGGCGGCGCTGGAAAACGCGTCGACCGAAATCGGAGCGGGACTTATGTGTATCGCCGCGGACGATCCGCCGGAGTTTGTTGAAATAAGCGTGCGTGAGGCGTATCGTATTCTCGGTGAGATCATCGGGGAGGAAGTCACGGACGAGGTGATCAACCGCGTATTCGAAGGATTCTGTGTGGGAAAATGACGCAAGCAAGCGAAACAAACAGACAAATGACGTATGACGTTATTGTTGTTGGCGCAGGTCACGCAGGTTGCGAAGCTGCTTTGTCGGCGGCTCGTCTTGGCTGTCAAACACTTTTGTTGACAATCTCGCTTGACTCCATCGCGCATATGCCATGCAATCCATCGATCGGCGGTACAGGCAAAGGACAGCTTGTCAAAGAAATCGATGCGCTTGGAGGAGAGATGGGTACGGTCATCGACAAAGTGTTCCTTCAAAGCCGCATGCTCAATCGGTCGAAAGGTCCGGCTGTTTGGTCACCGCGCGCCCAGGCGGACAAAGCACGCTATCATCTCGAAATGAAGCGAATCCTGGAACAGCGAGAGAATCTTCACTTGCGGCAGGGAGAAGTCTCTGAACTGCTTTTCGCGGAAGAGACGGATGTGATGAAGGGGGTATCTTTCGAAAATCGGGAAGTACGGAAAATATGCGGCGTCCGGCTCAAGTCCGGGACGGTCTGCCGCAGCAGGACGGTAGTTCTTGCGACAGGTACTTATCTCAACAGTCGTGTTTTTGTCAGCGATCACGCGGCGGTGTCCGGGCCGAGCGGCTTCGCGGCTTCGACGCTGCTGGCGGACGCCATGAGAGCGCAGGGTTTTGAGCTAAGGCGGTTCAAGACGGGAACCCCGGCGCGGGTTCTGGGGCGCAGTCTGGACTACACAAAATTGACTTCCCAACTCGGAGATGTACCGCCGCTGCCCTTTTCCTATTTGAACCGACCTGAAGATGTCGCGCGGGATCAGGTCCCTTGCTGGCTGACCTATACCAATCCGAAAGGACATCGAATCGTAGCAGACAATATTACGAAGACGGCGCCCTATGGCGGTCATACTACCGGCGTCGGTCCAAGATACTGTCTTTCGATCGAAGACAAGGTGTCTCGTTTTCCGGACAGGGAAAAGCACCAGGTTTTTCTCGAGCCTGAGGGGCTGGAGACTGACGAAGTTTACATTCAGGGCATGAGTACAAGTTTGCCCGAAGACATACAGGAAGCCTTTTACCGGACAATCCCCGGACTGGAGCAGGCAATTTTTACGCGCTATGCCTATTCCATCGAGTACGATTGTCTGAATCCACTCGTACTTGAGCCTAGCCTGGCACACAAGCAGGCCAAGGGGCTATATTGTGCGGGACAGATCAACGGAACTTCCGGGTACGAAGAGGCGGCGGCACAAGGTCTCATGGCAGGCGTCAACGCGGCACGGTTTTGCAAGGGAGAAACGCCCTTTCTGCTCGGACGCGACGAAGCCTACATCGGAGTATTGATCGATGACCTTGTGACAAAGGGTACGGACGAACCGTATCGCATCATGACGTCTCGCGCGGAATTTCGCCTGGTGCTCCGGCAGGACAATGCGGATCTTCGGCTGACGGAAAAGGGTTACGAACTGGGTTTGGCCACAAGCGAACGCGTACAACGGATGCGCGCCAAACGAGCAGGAGCCGCAAAAGAACTGGCGCGCCTAAGAGAAACGCGGGTGCCTGCGGCAGGTACAAAAGTTAAAAATGGGACAACCGCAACACTTGCGGAGCTTTTGGCGCGCCCCGAAATCAGCTATGACGATCTTGCTATGGTCGATCAAACCCGCCCTGATCTCCCGCCGGAGGTGGTCCGGCAGGCCGTGATCGAAATCAAATACGCAGGGTATATAGAAAAACAAAACCGGCAAATCGCGAAATTCGCAAAAGCCGAAAACCGCAAGATTCCACAAGATCTGGATTACGCCGCCTTAGGCGGCTTGCGGACGGAAGCCGTGCAGAAGCTTTCTCAAATTCGCCCCGCGTCGATCGGGCAAGCCTCACGCATCTCCGGAGTTTCCCCCGCGGATATTTCAGTTCTGATGATTCATTTGACGAAAATAAATGTGGAGCGGTAAGAGAGTGTGCGATCGAATCGGAGCGGGAAGATGAAACATCACAAGCTTCAGGGCGAGCAAGATTTAGAAGAGTCTATGGAAGAAGCGCGTGAGCGGCTTTGCCGTGGATTGGCCGCGTTAACCGCACGCACCGGCGCGCCGGAGCGATTGGCCGACGAGGACTTCGCAGGCGCCCTCATGCGTTTGATGTCGCTCGTGCTGGAACGAGAGAAAGAAATCAATTTAACCGCCATAACAAATCCGGTAGAATTCGCAGAACTCCATTTGCTGGACAGTCTTGCACCTGTTGCTCTGCCGGAATTTGAGATGTCAATCAATTTG
>BNUG01000068.1 GCA_025997195.1 Clostridia bacterium
TGCGTTTCCCTGTCGCGTGACAAATCGCTAAGCTGTCTTCGCGTTTCTTAGATAGGTTCTCGACCTCCGCACTGTAAACGTCTGCATTATGTCGTGCTCTGCTAAGAGGGCAGGGAAACGTCTGCGCACTCAAACTTGCAGGGAGCGCCTTGCTATTACCCGCAAGACGCTCTCCCTTTGACTCATTCGCGATGGTAAACACTTTGGATTGTTTTGGCCTCGTTTACCCACTTATTTGTCGTACACCCGATGAAAAATACCATTTTTGAAGAGACGGAAAATCTCGATGCGGAAAGCCGAATCGTTCATAACGATTCGGTTGATCTTTCTTGCGACGAACGATATCGCAACGGGATTGATATCACAAAGGGGCTTTGAAATCACCAGCAGGAAGTATGATATACTGCCTGTATGTTTGTAGACAGAGCGCAAATCGTGATTAAGAGCGGGAAAGGCGGCGACGGGGCCGTTTCTTTTCGTCGGGAACCGTTTGTTCCGAACGGCGGGCCTGATGGGGGGAATGGCGGCAAGGGCGGCGATGTCATCTTTGTCGCGGATCGAAACCTCAGAACCCTGATGGATCTGCGTTATATGAAGAAATACAAGGCCGCGTCCGGTCAGCCCGGTATGAGTTCGCATAAATACGGGAAGGGCGGCGAGGATCTTGTGATTCGCGTGCCTCTGGGCAGCGTATTGATCGACGAGGCTTCGGGCGCCTTTATGGCGGATTTGTCAGAAGACGGCGCACGCTTTGTGGCGGCGATCGGAGGCAAAGGCGGTCAGGGGAACAGCAATTTCAAAAATAGCGTGCGGCAGGCACCCAATTTCGCGGAAGCGGGGACTGAGGGACAGGAACGTACCATCGTGATCGAACTGAAGCTGATTGCCGACGTCGGCATCATCGGACTTCCGAACGTTGGAAAATCGACATTCTTGGCGGCGTCGACCGGCGCAAAGCCGAAAATCGCAAACTATCATTTCACTACGGTCGCGCCAAACCTCGGTGTGGTGGAACTCGCGAATACAGGGTATGTGCTCGCGGATATTCCGGGGCTGATCGAAGGCGCGGCGAGCGGCGCCGGTCTCGGGCATGACTTTTTGAAGCATGTTGAACGTACACGGCTTTTGATTCATGTACTCGACGCTGCGGGTTCGGAAGGGCGCAGACCGCTGGACGACTATCATGCCATCCGCAAAGAAATGGCCGAATACTCGTCCTTGCTCACGATAAAACCGGAAATCGTATGTCTGAATAAGATGGACGTCGCCGACACGGAAAGCGAGGTGTATCAGGCTCTCACCCAGTATCTCGACGCGAATCAAATCGATTATTATCGGGTTAGCGCCTATACGGGGCTGGGTGTACGCGAAGTGCTGAATACTGTGGCGCGTAGGCTGGATGAGATCGACCGTGATGCTGCCGAGCGGCCGGACAAGACGCCGCTTTACGGTGATCAGTCGCAGTGGATGAGGGTGATGCGCATTGAGGACGACATCGATTACAAGGTGATCAAAATCGCGACTGCCGAGGACGGCGCATTTGAACTTTCCGGAAAACAGCTGCACAAGATATTTGATTCTACGAATTTTAATGATCCTGAATCTTTGGCGTATCTTGACAGATATTTGCGGACAAACGGCGTGATTCGGAAGCTGAAAGCGCGCGGACTTGAGGATGGGGGAACCATCCGCATCAAAGATTTCGATATGGAGTGGCATGACGACGAGTAGGGCGGCAGTACGGCGGAGATATCAATCCATTCTGGAGGCGCTGCAGGTGCCCGAGCACGTGAAACGGCACTGTCTGGCGGTCGGGGATGCGGCGGCGAATATCGCGGCGGCCTTGCTGTCGGTCGATGATCCAAGCGTCAGTATTTCCGGTGAAAGCAGTGCACGCGCTCGCAGCACGGCTGATTTTGAGGATACGGCGAAGACTTCTTTTCGCGCACAGATCGACTGGGAGACTGTGCTTGCGGCCGGGTATCTGCATGATATGGCGCGGGCGCAAAAAGATCACGACATCGCCGGCGCGAAACAGATACGCGGACCGGCTTTTGAACGGTTTGGGATCGAGGATGAATTGCGCGCGGCGGCGGCAACTGTCATCGAAGGACATATGAAGCTTGATTTTCCGGAACATGCTTCGGAGATGAACACGGCAGCGGTGGTATCGCTGGCGGACCGGGTGGTCAATCAAGATCGTTATGTCGGCTATGAAGCGCGGATGGAAGATTTGTTAAAGCGTTATCAGGGCAATGAGGAAATGGAAAGGCGCGTGCATCGCAATATGGAAAAAGCGCTGCGCCTGATTCGTGAGATCGAAAGTATGACCGGAAAATCCATGCGCGAGATCACGACAGGCGGGCGCGCGGAACTCGAAGGCGCGTTGCTGCGCGCCGAGCGTCCGGGACGATATATCGGCGGAGAAGTCAACTCCGTTGTGAAAGATTGGGACGAAACCGCCGTCCATTTTTGTTTTGCTTTCCCGGATCTTTACGATATCGGGATGTCTTATACGGGGTTTCAGATCCTCTACGGCGTGATCAATGAACGGGCGGACTTGCTGTGCGAACGGACGTTTTCTATTGCCGCCGATATGGCGGAACTGATGGCGGAGGAGGGTTTGCCGCTGTTTTCGCTGGAGAACCGTATGCCGGTAAATCGGTTTGATATTGTAGGCTTCACACTCCAGTACGAACTCTGTTATACGAATGTTGTTCGCATGCTAAAGCAGGCCGATATCCCGCTTTATGCGGCGGATCGCGGCGCGGGCGACCCGATCGTGGTGGCAGGCGGCCCATGCGCGGCAAATGCGGAGCCCGTGGCGCCATTCTTTGATTTGGTGTGCTTCGGTGACGGCGAAGAGGTCATGCTCGCTTTGGCGGATCTGTATATCGCCCATAAAGCTGAGGGACGCGAGGCATTTTTGCGTGCGGCCTCAAAGATCACGGGAGTGTATGCACCCGGATTCTACGAGCCGGTATATGCGAGTCCGAGTGAAGATGAAAACATTGGGAATGGGATCCGTCGATTTCCGCGTTTTGTTCATTTTCGTAAAAAATACGATGACTTGCCCGACCGGATTGAACGGGCTCTCGTTTGCGACCTGGAAACTGCATATTTTCCGGTTGCGCCTGTGGTTCCGCACATCGAGACCGTCCACGACCGCGCAGCCGTTGAAATCATGCGCGGGTGCTACCGCAAATGCCATTTCTGTCAAGCTAGTTATGCGTGTGATGGAGTACGCAGGCGCTCGCCGGAACGCATCAAAGAATTGCTATTCCATACTCTCGCCAACACCGGCTACGATGAAGTATCGCTGCTTTCACTGTCCACAGGGGATTATCCCGGCATCGAAACCCTCGTGACCGACCTGATGGAAGAATTGTCCGGAAAAGACGTCTCCCTCTCGCTGCCATCGCTGAGGCTAGACTCTCTGAAAACAGAAACGCTTGCCAAAATCGCGGAATACAAGCGCTCAGGATTGACTTTTGCGCCCGAAGCCGGTACCCAGCGCCTGCGCGACGCGATCGGCAAACAAATCACGGAAGAAGATCTGCTGCGCGCGCTCGAGATCGCACTTCCCCTCGGTTTTACAAAATTCAAGTTTTACTTCATGATCGGTCTGCCCGGCGAAACTTACGAAGACCTCGACGGGATTGCGCACCTCGCCCAAATCACAATTCAAAAGGCGAAACAAATCGCCAGAGAACAGGGCGCGGCATACCGTTTCAACCTGTCAGTCAGCGCCTCCAATTTTGTTCCCAAACCGGGTACACCGTTTGAGCGCGCCTGCGGTGACTTCGAGGAAGCCCTGATTGAAAAAGTTCATTACTTGAAAGACGCCGTCCGACGCGTCAAAGGCGTGGGTTTCAAATTTCATGATACACGCATGAGCCGCATCGAAATGCTACTGGCCAAGGGCGACCGACGTGCGGCCGAAGCGGTACGGATCTGTGCCGAAAACGGCGCGGGGTTCGACAGCTGGCGCGAGCATTTTGATTATCGTAATTGGCTGCGCGCCTTCGAGGAGGCCGGCTTGCCTGCTTTGGATCTCTACGCCGAGACTCCTGCAGACGGTAGTTTGCAACCGCTCCCGTGGGATCTCATCGTACACGGCAAGGCATATCCAAAATGAAATATGTGATCGAATTCTCAAAGACCGGCCGTATGGCCTATATCTCACACCTGGATCTGAGCCGGGCGTTTCTGCGCGCGCTGCGCATGACGGGGCTGCAACCGGCGTATTCGCAAGGGTTCAACCCACACCCCAAAATGAGCATCGCGCTGCCGCTGTCACTCGGGCAATCGTCCGTTTGCGAGTTGATCGAGATCGAAACAAGGGAGGATCAAGAGCGATTGTTTTTTGCCGAAGCGGTGAATTTGTTGAATGACCGTTTGCCGGACGGTATTCGTGTCCTGACCATGCGCGAAAAGCCGGACGCCTTTTCGAAACCGCTTGCTTCGTATGTACGCGCGGCAGAGTATGAGATCCTCTGCGATGGGATTTTCGATGCAAATGCACGAATGGCGGCGTTTTTTGAGCGAGTACATATCCCTGTTTTAAAAACTTCGAAAAAAACAGGGCAGACGGCAGAGAAGGACATTCGTCCGGATATGTTGTCTTTCAGTGTGAAAAATGAACTCCACGGCTGGCTACTCTGCCGTGTAACGCTTCGTGCCGAGGGCGGCGCCGTCCTGAGTCCGCGAACCTTCTTCGATGCGTTTGCGGGGACAGTTCGGAACACACCGACCATCACGCGTATTGCGATTTTTGGCGATGGCGGAGAAATGCTCGCCGGAAGGGCTAGATGAAAGGGATTTCAACCAACGCTTTGAAGATCATCGCGATGATCTGCATGGTCTTAGATCACGCACCGTATCTTACGGCGGATCTGAAATCGCAGTATTATGATTTTCCGTGGTTTCTCTTGCATGCGGTAGGGCGTATCACGGCTCCGATTTTTTTCTATTTGCTGCAGGTCGGATATCAGCGCACACGGAATGTCAATCGGTATACGATACGCTTACTTGTTTTTGCGGCGATCAGCTATGTGCCTTATATTTGGTATTTCGAAGGTGCGCCGCCCGATTCTTCGAATTTCACGCACCTGAATGTGATCGTTACGATGCTCTTTGGGCTGCTGATGCTGCGCTCGATTCACGAGATCTCTTCAACGTCGCTGAAAGCAGTGGGCGTGGTTCTTTGCCTGATTGGTGGTTTTTATGCCGATTACGGGCTTTACGGCATGGCGATCATCCTTGTGTTTGATCTTTGCCGGGGCAGCAGAGGGCGCTCGGTTCTTGGCTTCGGTGCAGTATGCATGGTTTATGTATACATGAATGTGACGGATATCGTTGGTGACGGCCCGAACGCATTGGCGTCGATGGCCGGTGCCTGGCATACGCCGGTCTATGCCCATTACTTCATTGTTCAACTCTGTCAACTCATTCCGCTGGCTCTGATTGCTTTGCATCGCGTGTGGACGCCCGGCACCATCGAGAAAAAGCCGGGATTCCTCGCAAAATGGGGTTTCTATATTTTCTATCCGGCACATATCACAGTCCTGCTGTTGCTCCGCTATTAATTAATATAAATATTTCCATAATATGCTTGACATTCTTGAATATTTCCAATATTATACATTAATAGATAATAAAGTAATCGATTCTGTAAAAATTGCCATGCTATCGTGGCGGCGAGGATGACAAACAATGCGCGGGTTTTTCACAACATTGATCGAGAATCCAAAAAAACGCAAGATGACAGCGATCGTCGTGGTCGTGATCTTTGTTGTTGTCATTGGCACCGCACGATACGTGGCCTCGTCGGGTTCGGACACAGGAGATATCCTGCGCAGGGATTCGGCTTCGGCTACGGATCCGGCATTGTTAAAAGATCAGGCGCAAGGTGTGTCGAAAGATGAGGCCGTAGGGGCGAACAGCGACCTTACGGCCTCGGCGGCGGGCGAAATTGCGCAAAATGAGGGTTCTGCCGATGTCTCACAGACCGCTGTTGCTGTCTTTGTTGACGTGGGTGGGGCTGTGGTTCGTGAAGGCGTGATCGCACTGCCGCCCGGTTCCCGCATTACAGACGCGATCGAAGCTGCCGGCGGACTAACGGAAGGCGCTGATGTATCGGTCATCAATCGCGCTCAGGTAGTGTCGGACGGCGATAAGTTATATATCCCAACGACCGCCGAGGTGGAAAACGGCCGGCTAAAGCCGAGTATTGGCTTAGTGATAGGAGACGGCGGCACTTCCGGTGCGGCGGCAGGCGGCAGCGCCGCGGTGCCGGGAAGTGCCGTTTCATCCGGAAACGCGCCCGGAACAGACGCACAGGGGCGTGTCAACCTGAATACAGCAGACACCGAGACTTTGCAGCTGCTAAACGGTGTCGGTCCCGCTACCGCACAAAAAATCATAGATTACCGAAACGCGCACGGCCAGTTCAAGCGCATCGAAGACCTAATGAATGTCAGCGGGATCGGTCAAAAAACCTTCGAGCGGCTCAAAGGGTTGATTTGCGTATAAAAAGAACATATTTTCGCACGTTTCCTTCCTGTATATGATAAAATTACGGTATGGAACAGCATACTTTGTTTGGAGATCAGGCTTATGCGCCGCTGGCTTCGCGGATGCGCCCTGAGACCTTAGATGGATATTTCGGGCAGCGTCATCTGCTGGGCGAGGGGAAAGCACTGCGCCGTCTGATCGAGAGCGATCGTATTCCGTCCATGATCTTTTGGGGACCGCCCGGCGTTGGCAAGACGACGCTTGCGCGTATCATTGCAAAAAGTACAAATTCGCATTTCATTGATTTTTCAGCGGTCACAAGCGGTATCAAAGAGATCCGCGGTGTCATGGAAAAAGCGGAGTCCAATCGTTTCCTCGGACAAAAGACCATCGTCTTTGTCGATGAGATCCACCGTTTTAACAAGGCACAGCAAGATGCTTTTCTGCCATTTGTCGAAAAGGGAAGCATTATCCTGATCGGTGCTACGACAGAAAATCCGAGTTTCGAAATTAACTCCGCGTTGTTGTCGCGATGCCGGGTTTTTGTGCTCAATCCGTTGTTGGCAGATGATATCCTAGAACTCCTGCGCAATGCGCTGAACGTGCTCAACAGCGAGAATGAAATCAAACTCATAATCGACGAAAAATACCTTTCCATGATCGCATCGTTTGCGAACGGCGACGCTCGCGCGGCACTCAACACGCTTGAAATGATCTCAACCAACGTAGAAGCAATCGACGCGGGCAACCGTGGTCCCGAACAGGATGATGACGATCGCGGCGATCCCGGCACCGATGATGCCGGAACCGGAACGATCTTTGTTGACGATCAGATGATCGAGCAGTTTATCGGCCGCAAATTCCTGCTCTACGATAAGAGCGGGGAAGAGCATTACAATATCATTTCGGCTCTGCACAAGTCGATGCGCAATTCCGATCCACAGGCTGCTGTCTACTGGCTTGCGCGTATGCTGGAAGGCGGAGAAGACCCTCTGTACGTGGCACGCAGGGTAGTTCGATTTGCAAGCGAAGACATCGGTATGGCGGATTCACAAGCACTACAGGTCGCGGTCGCGGCCTACCAGGCTTGTCATTTTATCGGCATGCCTGAGTGTAGCGTTCACCTGACGCACGCTGTCGTCTACTGTGCGCTTGCACCAAAATCAAATGCCCTGGATGCTGCCTACAGATCGGCGAGCCGAGACGCCCAGGATACGATGGCCGAGCCCGTTCCGCTCGTCATCCGCAATGCGCCGACGCGGCTCATGAAGGACCTCGGATATGGCTCAGGCTATCAATACGCGCATGACTACGAGGAAAAACTCACGAATATGCGATGTCTCCCCGATGGACTGACCGGTCACGTATATTATCGTCCAACGGATCAGGGTCGAGAGGCCCGTATCCGGGAATGGATGACGAAAATCGAGGAATTACGAAAAAAGCTGTAGGGCGCGGGGAATTCACCCAATAATATACTTGACATATTTTATCCAAATATAGCTTGTTTCTTAAGTGTAAAGTTTGTATAATATATAATATAAAGATCGTGTGCGGCGAAATACCTGTGGAGTTGACATCTGCAGGGTTGCCGCCGTTTTTTCAGTAGATTCACGAAATGGTGGATTGCAGTTTTGAAGGGATGACATGCTCGATAAAGTAAAAATGGAGCGCATCAACGAACTCGCGCGCAAGAAGAAGGCGTGCGGGCTAACGGAGGAAGAGCAAGAGGAGCAGGATGTGCTTCGGCAGGAGTATCTGGCTCGGTTCCGTGAAACATTCCGGGCACATCTCGACAACATCGAAGTCGTGGACGCCGCGCCCGCCGGCAATTTGAAGCATTGACGGGCGAATCCTACCCGTTAAAAGAATCGTTTTGGAGAATAAGACAATGGCAGAACAAAGACAAGTATATCTCGACTACTCCGCGACGACCCCGGTGAAACCGGAGGCGCTTGCGGCGATGCTCCCGTATTTCACGGAGAATTTCGGCAACCCGTCGAGCCTTTATACAGCCGGACAGAAGTCAAAGAACGCGATCGTGGTCGCACGCGAACAGCTTGCCGCCCTGATCAATGCCGAACCACGCGAAGTGTATTTCACGAGTTCCGGAACGGAGGCCGACAATTGGGCCGTCATCGGCGGGGCGCTATGGAAGCGTGCACAGGGAAAGCATATCATTACGACGGCGATCGAGCATCACGCGATCCTGCACAGCGGCGAATACCTCACGAAAGAAGGATTTGATGTGACGTATCTGCCGGTTGATCACGAGGGCTTTGTACGCCTCGATGATCTGCGCGGCGCGATCCGTGAAGACACCACGCTCGTGAGCATTATGTTTGCGAACAATGAAATCGGTACGATCCAGCCGATCGCCGAAATCGCACAAATCTGCAAAGAGAAGGGCGTGCTCTTCCATACAGATGCGGTGCAGGCGCTTGGTAATGTGCCCATCGACGTGAAAGCGCTTGGCGTGGATTTCCTGAGCGTGAGTGGTCACAAAATTTATGGACCGAAGGGCATTGGCGCTTTGTATATCCGCAAGGGCGTGAATCTGCCTGAATATATGCACGGCGGCGCACAGGAATCCAAAAAACGTGCAGGTACCGAAAACCTAGCCGGTATCGTCGGTTTTGGAGCGGCAGCGGCGCTCGCCGGGGAAAATCTTGAGACACATATCGTCCGGCTGCGCGAGTTGCGCGACGATTTCCTTGAGCAAGTGCGACAGAATATCGAAGACCTGCGGATCAACGGCAGCCTTGAGAGCCGGCTTCCGGGCAACATCAATATTACATTTAAGTACATCGAGGGCGAAGCGATTCTCTTGCTGCTCGATATGAAGGGGATCT
>BNUG01000069.1 GCA_025997195.1 Clostridia bacterium
CTCGAAAACATACCGTACGCCGGATAGGGATGGAAAAACATCGGGATGCGGTCGCGGTATTTCGTGTAGTCGGACAGATGATGAAAAAGCATGCGGTACCGCCCGTTTGGGATGGGCTCGAGGCGGTTATATTTGCGGAAGGGATTGATGCCCAGGCCCGTCAGCGTATGGCCGCTCTCCTGAAGCACGCTCCGGCAGAAATTGTAATATGCGGTGAAGCGATTGTTGACAACACGCAGATCGGATTCTTTGCCAAAGGAAAATTCGAGATTGTTATACGAGCAGTCGTAGGACAGGATATCATCGTTCAGGAAATTGACGAGAGAGGATGCGTGCTTGTTTTCATCGATCACGGCAATATAGAAGCCGAAATTTTCCTTGAACCGAGCCGTCAGATTGTGCACAACGTCGAAATCGACGGGTTCGCGCGCGAGGTTGATGATGGGGATCTCGATTTCCGTACCGATGAAAAGTTCATCCTTCTGTTTCGTCGGGGCGATATATTTCTCATACAGCAAATCCAGGACTTCCTGCCGGTTCAGCTTGTCGGCCATTTGCACTCCTTACAGCGCGGAGACGCCGAGATAGAGATATTTGATGTCGTCGTCGGACTCGATATACTCATAACCATGCGGTTTTCCGCCATAAATCTGCTTGCCGTCCTTGTAAGCGAGCACCGTATTGATAGGAATCGGCTCCCACCCCTGCGGGTCAAGCGGCACCGTGCAAAAGAGAGCAACGCCGTCTGTGGTCGAACGATAAAGGAAATCATTCTTCCCGTACTCGCCAAGAATACGGCTGCCGGATCGGGAATTACCGTGTACATAGAAAACCTCGGAATCACTGAGGATGACATTGAGTTTGTTGCCGGGCGCGACTTCACGAAACGCCTTGTCAACAACTTCAAACCGCTCTTTTTCCGTGAGCGGCACACGGGCAGCCAAACTCCGTTCATTGATTAGATCAATAATATAGAGCAACAGACGTTCGGTGTCCGTCCCGCCAAATTGCTTATAAAAATACGGATCCGTCTTGGCGCCGTCGAAGATCGTGCCATTGTGGATGATCGTCCAGCTTCGGCCCATGACGTCCATCGCCGTAAGCGGATGCGAATTCTCGTATTCCACAGCGCCGATGGTAGCATACCGCAGATGGAAGAACGCGTTCTGAAACGGCTCGCCCTCGTTCGCGAGTTTCCGGGCTGCTTCACTCACATAAGCTGGCGTAGTTTCTCGTTTCACATAAACGCGCCGGCCACCAAAATCGGCATAACCCCACCCGTGTTTGTGTACAAAGCTTCCGCGAAAAAAGTCCTTAAGCTCTCTCTTGAGATTGACCGGCCGGTCCGCCGATATCGCAAATAACTGACACATATCTATTCCCTCGTATATACACTGTAGCTGTTCACGGGACACATCGTAACACGAATACTGATCCTCCCTGTTCATGTCCTCATATTACATATTATACATATATGTTAAATATGATACAAGTCTTTTTTGAAATATTTCCGCTCGTTATAGATTCTCGCCTGCGCGGGCAAGACAGAAGGCCTGTCCCTCTGTCCTGTTCGCATAGAACCCGCCGGCCGCCAGCACAAGACAGAGGGACAGGCCTTCTGTCCTGTTACGCGCTGATTACATCAAACTGCGAGTTGTACAGATCCGCATAGAACCCGCCGGCCGCCAGCAGATCCTCGTGTGTCCCCTGCTCGATCACATCCCCGTGGTCCATGACCAAAATGACATCCGCATTCCTGATCGTAGACAGTCGATGCGCGATCACAAAACTAGTACGCCCATTCTTCAAATTGTCCATCGCCTTCTGAATGAAACCTTCCGTTCTCGTGTCGACCGAGCTCGTCGCCTCATCGAGTATCAAAATCGGGCTGTCCGCAAGGATGGCACGCGCGATGGTGAGCAGCTGTTTCTGCCCGGCCGAAATATTGTCGGCGTCCTCAGACAGCATCATCCCATACCCGTCAGGCAACGCCTTGATGAAGCGGTGAACATGCGCCGCCTTCGCCGCCTCTTTCACCTCTTCGTCCGTAGCATCAGGCCTCCCGTATTTAATATTTTCCATAATGGTACCCTTGAATAACCACGTATCCTGCAGAACCATGCCAAAATTCTTGCGCAGATTGGCACGCCGAATCGTACGAATATCCTGTCCGTCGACAAGGATCGCGCCGGAATTCACATCATAGAAACGCATCAACAATTTGACAAGGGTCGTCTTGCCAGCGCCCGTCGGCCCCACGATTGCCACCGTACTGCCGGGAGCGATACGCTGGGTCAAATCGTTGATGATGATCTTATCTTCCTGATAGCCAAAATGCACATTATTAAACTCAACGCATCCTGTGGATTCAAATCCTTCCTCGGATCCGACGTCCGGCGTTTCTTCTTCTTCATCGAGGAAAGCGAACACACGCTCCGCCGACGCCGCCATGCTCTGCAGTTGGTTGATCACCTGCGCCATCATCGTGATCGGCTGTGTGAAATTGCGCACGTATACGATGAAGGCTTGGATGTCGCCGACCGTGATCACCCTCTGGAAGGCAAGCACGCCGCCGATGATTGCAACAGCGACATAACCCATGTTGCTCACAAAATTGATGATCGGCATCATCAGCCCCGAAAGGAACTGGCTCTTCCAAGCGGATTTATAAAGGATGTCGTTGGTCTCTTCGAATTCTTTGATCGAGGCGTCCTCGTGATTGAACAGCTTCACGATCGCATGCCCCGTCACATCTTCCTCTACCTGCCCATTCACCTTGCCGAGAAATTCCTGTTGGCGATAAAAATGCTTCTGCGAAAACTTCATGATCAGCGCAAGGAAACCGATCGAGATCGGCAGCATAATGATCGCGATCAGCGTCATCAGCGGGCTGATCGACAGCATCATGACGATAGCGCCGATGATATTCGTAAGACTCAAAATGAGTTGTGTCACGCTTTGGCCAAGGCTCTGCGTCAGCGTATCGACGTCGTTCGTGATGCGCGAAAGCACGTCGCCAACCGCATTGGATTCGAAATACCGCATCGGCATAACATGGATCTTTTCGCTAATCCGCTGCCGAAGATCGTAGCCCGTCTTCTGTGTGATCCCGCTCATGATCCATCCCTGGATCATCCCAAAGGCAAGGGAAGCCAGATAAAGGATTAGGAGCGTCCCAATGATCCCGAAGATATTGTCAAAGTCGATACCGCCGCCCCCGGAATATTTCGAAACAAGACCGGTAAACAACTCCGTAATAGCCTTCGACAATACTTTGGGTCCGTAGATGCTAAAGACTGCCGAGAGCGCCGCGAATACGACCACAAATCCAAGCTGCACATGATACTTTTTCAGGTAGGCGAGCAGTTTTCTGATCGTACCCTTAAAATCTTTAGGCTTCTCACCCGGTATCATACCCGGCGGCCCGTTGCCGGGACCCTGCCTACGCCGTCCTGTGCCTGCCATGCTTCTGTTTTTTTCCTTAGCCACTTTGTGCCCTTCCTCTATCATTCTGCGCCGCTCTCTCCTACGGTCACTCCGTTCCCTACGCTGTTAACTCCTCCTCCGAAAGCTGCGAACTCGCGATCTCCCGATACACCTCACAGGACGCGAGCAATTCCTTATGCGTCCCGATCCCGACGACCTCGCCCTCGTCAATGACAATGATCTTGTCCGCGCGCAGGATCGTAGCAATGCGCTGCGCGACGATCATCACGGTCGCGCCGCCGACCCGCCCGGCCAGCGCCCGCCGCAGCGCCGCGTCTGTCTTGAAGTCCAGCGCCGAAAAGCTGTCGTCAAAGATGAAGATCTCCGGGTGCTTCGCGATCGCGCGCGCGATGGAAAGCCGCTGCCGCTGCCCGCCCGAAACATTCGAACCGCCCTGCGCGATCTCCGACTCGTAACCGCCTTCCTTCTCCGCAATAAAGTCTTCCGCCTGCGCGATCTCCGCCGCTTCATGCATATCCTCGTCCGTCACCTCAGGCCCGGAATATTTGATATTGCTCCCGATCGTGCCCCGGAACAGCGCGCCCTTCTGCGGCACAAAGCCGATCAGCGACCGTAGCTTGTGCTGCGACAAATCGCGCACGTCCACCCCGTCGACCTGTACGCTGCCGCTCGTGACGTCAAACAGCCGCGGGATGAGATTGATCAGCGTCGACTTCCCGGATCCCGTCCCCCCGATGATCGCCGTCGTCTGCCCCGGTTCCGCCGAGAAACTGATATGTGACAAAGTATCATCCTCGGCGTCGTGATAGCGGAAGGACACATCGTCGAACACCACGCGTCCCGCAAAATGATCTTCCTCATGCTTCAGTTCGGATGCCGGTTTGTCCGCGACCGAGCTGCCCGTCTTGATCACTTCGAGCACGCGGGTCGCCGCGACTGTCGCGCGCGGCAGAATGATCGTGACCATCGCCAGCATCATGAAACTCATTACGATGAACATCGTATAACTCATGAACGCCATGAGATCCCCGACCTGCATGTCACCCGCGTCGATGCCCTTTCCCCCAAACCAAACGATGCCAACCATCACGATATTCATGATGAAGAACACGCCCGGCATGAACATCATCATCGCGCGATTTGTGAATAATTGATTTTTGTAGAGGGTGGTGCTCACTTTACCAAACCTCTTTTTCTCGAAATCCTCGCGGCAAAATGCCCGTATGACGGGCAGGCCCGTGAGTATTTCGCGCGAGACAAGATTGACGTCGTCGATGAGGGTTTGCATCTTCTTGAACTTGGGCATCGTGACGCCAAGCAGCGTGCCGATGACCGCGGCCAAAATAACGACCGCCGCCACGATGACCCACGACAGGCCCGTATCGGTCCGACCCACCATGATGATGCCGCCGACCGCCATCGCCGGCGCGAACAGCACCATGCGCAGGAACATCACCACCGCCATCTGAATTTGCTGAACATCGTTCGTCGAGCGCGTGATCAGCGAAGCATGGCTAAACTTGTCCATCTCCGTACCTGAAAAATGCATGATCCGGGTAAAGGCGTCTTTGCGCAGACCGCGGCCGACGCCCGCCGAAACGAGCGAGGCCAGCAAGCCGACAAGCACGGCAACGGCAACGGCAATCAGGGTAAAGATGGCCATAATGCCCGCCATACGGAGCATATAGTCCATCTGAATCTTCTGCATGTCGAGGCCGAGCGCTTCGTATTCCGCACGCACGTATGTGGCGGCGGCCGTCTCGAGCATATTGTCGCCGAGACCCATCAACGCCATCTGATCTTCCATGTTTTCATGAATGGCCGTCACGTCTTCGTCCGTACCCTGTCCGGCCATGATCTTGCCAATCAAAGCCTGGAGCGCGGGGGAAGGCTGAAAGGCCGCGCCTTCTTCTGCGGTGTCATTCGCTGGCTGCATCCGCAGGCCGATCACCATAGGAACCTGGAAGTCTTTCACCAGAGTGTCCCGCGCTTCGCTGCCGGACGCATAGCCGTCTTTTAGAACCAACCGGCCCGCGTCATCGGCGGACGTCTCATACGCCGCTGCGACCTCATCCTTCTGGGCCTGCGTCATAAAAAGCATAAGCGACTGCATCGACCTCTTGCTGATCTCGCCCGGCACGGCGTCTTCAATACCGCCCTGCATGATGCCCACGTCCACGATGCCGCTCGTGTAGTTCGGCAGCTCCAGTTCGCAGTAAGCCTGCGTGATCAGCAAGACCACGATCACAAGGATCGCGGGGATATGTTTCTTGTCGCGAAACATCACCGATAAAAAATTCATTGCTTCCTCCCATCCGAAGTTTTACTGCGGTTCAAATACCGTTTGTCTCCCCAAGAATATCGGCCATCTTGTCGATGAGCCGAATCAATTCTTTGGTATCCTGCTCGCCGAAGCGATCGATGAGCATATCCACCTTTTCATCAAAAATACGCTGAATCGCACCGACCCGCGCCGCGCCCTCCGTGGTCAGACTCACTAAGATCTCTCGGCGATTTTCGGGATTGGCCTCACGCGTGATGAGGCCCTTTTTTTCCAGCGAGCCAAGCATCTGCGAAACGGCGGCCTTGCTGATGCAAAGATAGTCACTCATCGCCGAGAGCCAGGTACCCTCATAATCCTCTTCCGCTTTGCGTTCCGCAATCCGCTTCATGAAAATCAATTCCGCCATATTGATGCCGCGTATCGCCTGCGCTTCCGCATGACAATCCGGTATGCCCGAGCCGTGTCCGTGTGCCGCGCCGGAGCCATGCCCCTGTCCGTGTGCCGCACAATGTCCGTGTCCGAAGCCGGGACCAAAGCCATGCTTGCGCCGTCCGACACTCTTGAAACGATACATTGCATGCATAAGCTTTCCCTTCAGTTCCCCATACTGCCCGGAAGCGTTTTGCGAAGCATCCTGCGCCGAATCACCCACACGGGAATCGATTCCATTCATCAAGCCGATCACCTAATCCCCTTAACTGTTGCAAGATTAATTGTTAAGAACTTAAACAATACTACGCCTATAGAATATGTATGTCAACCCCAACGCAACAAAATTATATTAACATCAAATATCAAATATAATTTATGGTATTTTTTCCAATACAAGAAATTTCAGCGGCAGGCTTATTGTGCTGACACCGAATGATTCGACATTCACCACATTTTATAGAACGGTCTTTACAAATTCCACGATGTCCGCCGGTTCGGCGAGGCGCCCTGCCCCCTCGTCACCGCAGGCGAGTACACCCGAAGTCGGCGGGATCACATTCCAGCCACGCGCACGCAGGCGCGCCAGGTTTTCCTGCACGACAGGATTTTCCCACATCTGCGTATTCATCGCGGGGCAGATTACAGATGGCTTGGCATGCGCCGCGAGGAGCACGGTCGTGAGCAAGTCGTCAGCGATGCCGTTTGCGATCTTGCCGATCACGTTGGCCGTCGCCGGAGCAATCAGCACCAGATCCGCGCGTTTCGCCAGAGAGATATGTTCGACAGAGTAGTCTTCTATCGGCGCGAAACTGTCCGTATAGACCGGCGCGCGTGTAATCGTCTGAAACGTCAGCGGCAGCGCAAACTCCGTCGCGTTCTTCGTCATCACTACATCGACCGCAAAGCCCTCTTTGCACAGCCGGCTCGCCAAATCCGCCGCCTTATAAGCCGCGATGCCGCCCGTAACCCCCAATAATATTCTTGTCATGCTACAATCCTCCTGAAATATTCAGTCATTCTGCACCATTCACTGTCATTCTTCGCGAGAATGACAAAGCGGCGATGGTCCGCATGACGATCAAATCCGCAATGCCGGACTTTCCGTATCCACGCTCAAAGCTGCCGTCCGCAGAAATAAGCAGCCCCTCTTGCCGATTGGACCGTACCGTGCGCATATCGTTGGCGAGCACAAAGTCGCAATCGTTCTTTTGCAAAAGCCCCAGTCCCACGCGCAGCAGCTCTTCTTCGTCTACTTCTGATAAGAGTTTGAAACCGACGATCACAGCCTTCGGCGCAAGGCCGCGCAACATACCGATGATCTTTGGCGACTTTTCCAATACCACCACCAGGTTTTCCTTGTCCGAGGAGATCTTGGACTCCCGGATGAGCGGCGGCTCGAGGAGCGCGCCGGCGATCGCCTCTTCCGGCGAAGAGGAATCCCCACAAGTTAAGTATGACAGTCGCTTGACCGCCTCGCCCGCGACCTGTTCCGCATCGCTGACGGCTCTCACGCGATAATCCCCTACCGCCATACTATGCACGATGATGTCGAAGCTTCGCTCCGTGCCCAGCCGCGCCACAGCCTCCTGCAATTCCGACACGTCGTCTGCGTGAACCACGTTTAGTGACACCCCATCGGGATCCAGCGCCTGCCCCATCACGCGCGTAGACGCGATCCGTGGACGCACCGCCGACGCGGAGCAGAGATAAGTAATACGAACAGGCTGCCCGGACGCCGCGAAAGCCTCGGCTGTGAGCGCACCGAGCCGCCCCGTTCCGCTATTCGTAATGCGGCGCACATCATCAATCTTCTCCGAAGTGCCGCCGGCCGTAATCAGGATATGGATTGGTTGCTTGTCATAATTATTATTATTGTTTATGCCATCCATCATTTCCAACCCAAATCATTATCGATCATAACATTACATATTCAACTTGAAATCGGCGTCCGTGAAACGGCCGGCCTTTTTCAAAATTACATAAAAAACGTAGGAGATGCCTGCCGTGAGGCCGAAATGCAGTACGAGCACTTTCCATAGAGTGTCAAACGAAAAGCCCATTGCTGTGAAGGTGCCGATCTGGCCGACGAGACCGCTGGTTCCCATGCCGGCGCCGGTCGCGATATTCGTCATCCCAAAGCCGAGCGTCGCGACGGGGCCGAGGATGGCGGCCGCTAGGGTGGGCGGCACGACAATCCAGGGATTCTTGATAATATTGGGTACCTGCAGCATCGAGGTGCCGATGCCCTGCGCGAACAAACCACCGACACCGTTGGCGCGAAAGCTGATGACAGCAAACCCAATCATCTGTGCACAGCAACCGACCGTGGCCGCGCCCGCCGCAATGCCGGAGAGGTCGAGCATGATACACAAAGCCGCGCTCGAAATTGGCGCCGTGAGCACGAGACCAACGACGACAGAAACGATGATCCCCATCCAGAAAGGCTCGAGAACCGTCGCGTTCATGATGAACTCCCCGACGCCTGTCACCGTAACGCCACCCAGCACCCCCAAAAAGCGCGCCGCGATGTCGCGCAACAGTATCGTGACCAGAGGCGTCACGATGATATCCACTTTGGTCTCCTTGGAAACGAGTTTGCCGAACTCCGCGCCGATGACCGCCGCGACAAACGCGCCCGCCGGTCCGCCGGCCGCGCCGCCGTCCATCCAGGCCATATTGCCCATCCAGCCCGTCGCGATGCTGGCAAAAAGCACGAGCGGCGGAGCCTTGAGTCCGTGCGCCACAGCCACACCAATCGCGGGGCCAACCATCGACATTGCAGCCGTGCCAACCTTGATGAGAAATTCGGTAAATCCGCTCTCTCCGGCGTGAAGTCCGATCTGCTCACCGATCGTCTTGATGATGAGGCCGATGAGCAGCGAGGCAAACAGCCCCAGCGCCATCGATGAAAGCGCGTCCAGCGCATAGCGCT
>BNUG01000070.1 GCA_025997195.1 Clostridia bacterium
GTCTTTCGGCGCTGACGCTGGAGCCGAAAGACTGCCGATGGAAACCCCGGCGTCCGGCACCGTGACCGTGCCGATATTGGTGACACTCCCACCGTTTCCGTCATTGAAATCGATGAACCCGTAAACGGCCATCGTGTAATAGCTGTCTTCCATCAGTCCCTGTACATAGATGGGGATGTCGAACGTATTGTTGCCGGCACCTACCGGAATGTCATAAGCGACCGTTTTCACAAAGCCGACTTTTTCGGTACTTCTGTACTGCACGGTGATGCGGGGCGTACTTCCGTCGTTCTGCTGGCTCTTGAAAGTGACGCCGTTCGCGTTGACGCGAAGCGTGCCTTTGATGGCGTCATAGAGCGCCGTCGGCGAATCCGGCAAGGTGGTGACCACATTGAACTTCGTCGTCACTTCCGGCGCGCCGCTCACGCCGACAAGACCGAAGGTCACTTCGTAGGTGTTCACCGTCCCGCTGACCGTACCGGTCCTGACCTCCACGGCTACGCCCGAACCATCCGACAGCAAGGTGCCCGCGGCTTCCGCCGCGGTGATGATCGCGGCAGGTGTTGAAAGAGCAGCCGCCTGGGAAACTGTGATCGTCACGGTTTCTTTCGCCGTGATCTTGTGCGTCGCGGTCACATCCTGAACGGTACCGGAATAGAAACCGGAATCGGGGATGAACTCTATTGTCGGAAACAGCGCGCCGCTGATGCCAAAGGAATCGGTAAAGTCGCCGTCAAAGACCCAGGTCTTGGCGTTGTCATAATAATCCACAACGAGACGCGCCTTGTAGGTCTTGTTCCAGAGCAGATAATTCAATCCGGTAAGGGGATCCGTAGTTGCGCCCGCGTAGGCGACATTCGCGATCTGAGAAGAGCGACCGTCCGTCGCCAATTCCAATACCGGTTGTTCACCCGCGAGGAGAGCGCCGGTGACAATGTCAAACTGCGTCGAATCATAAAACTGATAGGTGTATTTCTTGATCGCGTTGAGATTGAGCCCTTTGATCTGCCCCGGCCACACGCTGATGGTGCGGTCATAACGGTTCGTGGAAAATCCGGGTACGTACACATGGATATCCGTTCCGTCCATAGACAAAAGCGTTTTTGCCGGGATCGATTTGCCGAGATTGTCTGAAATCGGCGTTGTGTCCGCAATGAGAGACTGCACTTCTACACGATAAGTCGTGTTCGAACGCAAGCCTTTCAGCCAGGTCCCGGCGACGATATTGTATGGGTCGTCGTCGAGGAGAACACCGTTTTCATCGACGCCGAAACTCACGGTAGTTACCCCCGCAACCAGAGGGGCAGGAGGCTTCTTTTCTGCAATGACGACTTCCTTTCCATTGCTGTCCGGCCCGTACAAAACGACTTTCAATTCGGTGATCTCCGACCAGGTTTCCTTCGTGACATCCACGGTGATCGAATTGCTCGTGACATCTTTCAGCACAAAGTCAATCCCGATCTCCCCGCCGTTGAAGATGCGTTTCAGAAATTCTCTGGTATACGTCTCTCCCTTATAACTGTAGGTACCGTTCACCGTCAGCTTGTATTCTACGCCCGGCTGAAACGTGTACTCCGTGGGAATGATGTCAAGGTTGATGGTGCCATCCGCCATAATAGGGCTGACCGAACTGTTATTCAAGTCGTCCTTCGACCATACCACCTCACCGGTCTTGGTATTGATGATCGTAGCGGAGAGATTGCTGACGCCTCCCGGTATATAGTTTGAAGCATCCGTGTCTGTGATCGCAATCTTTGCGGTGAGTCCGGACGACGGGCTGATCGAAAAATCCTCCGGTTTCGCAACGCTGAGTTTTGGGAGCGAGAAATCCGGCAGACTCGACACCAATTGAGATTCGCCGCTTCCGTCGTCTTCTTCCTCGGACCCTATGCCGCCGGGCCCTGCCGCGCCGCCCGCGCCGCCCGCGCCTTCCACGCCTTCGGATCCCTCTTCGCCGGCAGTCCCGGCATTACCGGCATCCCCGGCATCCCCTTCTTCCCCGACTTCGCCCTCATCGCCGTTTGCACCGGCTTCTCCGTCAATGGCCTCAAACTCAGGGAGTTTGACGCCGTTTATGATCGTCGTCCCCGAGGAAATGCTGAAATTATCAGGACTGTCTATGACCATCTGGTTCAGCGCAAAAATCCCGCCGCCGTTTTCGATGGTCTGATTTGAGAGATTGACCTTCGTGCGGCCGTTGATCAACAGGGAGCAGTCAGGAGAAACCGTCACATAGGTGGCCCCTTCCTCCGTTGTAATGCGCATGACGCCGCTGTCGATATAGGTAACTTCCGCAAAAGATCCGATGTCCTCCTTTGCGCCCTGACCCAGTGAAAGCTGTATGGATTGACCGCCAAAGAAATATTGTTCGTCGCCAACCTTCCATGCGATTGAATCAAGTGCCAAATCGCTTCCGAGATGTTCCACCGCATACGCCGACCCGTTTTTTTGGACTTCCTTGCCGGGCCCGACGTTGTAGCAAATCACATTGCTGTTGTCCGATACCGTGGCCGGATCCATGACGACGCCGTTGCGGAAAGCAAAAGTCCCGCCGTCCTGGTAATGGGCAAAGCCAAAATCGGACAACTCGGACTTGGTATCGTCCGTGTTATTGAATACGAGTTTGGAAGAATAATTTGTCTTGTACGCAGTACCCGCATTGAAATGGATCTGCGGACTGACATAGCCGCCTTCCTCTGTTTCAACCGGGTCTCCGAGGACATAGCCTTCCTGACTGAAGGTCTGATCTGTATTCGTCACATTTTGCCTCGCGACTAAGAATCCACCGGCACCGGCAGCCACCGCCAGCGCGATCACGATGATTAAAAATTTGTTTTTAAGAAGCTGCATATGCGTTTACTCCTCCAAAGCCTTCTGGTAACGGGCAATACTCTTTTCCAAGTCACTGATTTCTTTTTCTGTCTTTGCAATAAGCCCTTTGTATAGCGCGATGCGTTCCGAATCATTGTTGCGTTCTTCCAGAATCGCCAGCATGGCTTTCATATCTTCCAGTTCTGTGGTGCGCAGGCTCAGCTTGTCTTTGTCCTGTGCGACCAGTCCGTCCGCAATACGGACTTCCGGCGCGGCAACCGGTTCCCCGGAAGACGCTTCTTCCGGCTCCGGTTCCGGTTCTTCGATATCGGCGTCGGCCGCGCTTTCTTCTTTTGGCAACGGCGGCAACCCTTCGGGCGGTTCCTTGATCACCGGCTGTCCGACGCTTGACACCGGCTCCGCCGGCGTGACCTCCGCGACGATGATCGGCGCGATCCCTTCGGACACCGTCATTTCCGCCGGTTTCTCAAGGCGAGAAATCAAAACAACGATACAGACCACCAACGCGGCAATCAGAATCGGCACGAATATTTTGAAATTAATTTTGCTGCCACCCTTATGCAACAATGTAGCGACCCCCTCTTTGCAATACAAGATCGGAGCATCTCTCTTCTTCACCGTCAAGATAACTCTAGTTATAGCGAATCATACCATAGAATCGCTGATAAATGAAACAGATACGAAATCGTTATTCTACAGCTATGAAATCGTAATATTATGCCAAAAAGAACAGGTTCTATTTCACGCGTTCAGTCATTCAGTCACTCTGCACCGGAGCCTGTACTGCGTCCACAAGATGCAGTAGCGCAGAATGGCTGGGAAAAGTTGCCGCTATGATTATACTCGCTGTATACCCCGTAACGGGGCAGCTTAAACATGTTTTTGCGATTTTTAAATAGTATTGATCGTTCGCTGACAGCGTGGCGCGTGGTGCCGCCTTTTTGTATCAAATACTATGCGTGAGGCACGTATTTCCGCAGTTTCGACAGCACTTCTTCGAAAACGAGCGGTTTTCCGATATGCTCCGTCATTCCGGCCGCGAAACAGTTTTCAATATCCTCGCGGAACACGTTCGCTGTCATTGCGACAATCGGTATCTCCTTCGCGTGCGGTAGTTCCAGCGCGCGGATTCTTCGCGTTGCCTCATAGCCGTCCATCTCAGGCATCTGCACATCCATGAAAATCATATCATATGCCTCCGGTGCGTCAGCGAACATTTCCAGCGCGACCGCGCCGTTTTCCGCGCAGTCGATCTGAATCTGCGTCGGCTCAAGCAGCGCAAGCACGATTTCGCGGTTGATCTCCACGTCTTCGACAAGCAGGATGCGCCGTCCGCGGAAGCTGTCCGACGGGAGATCCTGCCCTTCCGATTTGGCATCCATGACATTGGCGCGGCCGAGAGCGGTATTGATGCAGTCCGCGACAGAGGAGGGAAACAGCGGCTTTGACAGGAAATTATCCACGCCTGCGGCTCTCGCTTCGGTCTCTATGGCACTCCACTCGGCAGCGGAAATCATCGTGATCACGGAGGTATGGCCGTCGCTTGCCCTGATACGGCGCGCAAGTTCAACGCCGTCCATACCGGGCATCTTCCAGTCGATGAAATACAGGTCGTAAGAACCATTTTCCGCGATCATACGCAGGGCGTCCTCACCGCTGCCGGAGGCATCGCAGGCGAATTTCAGCTGCGATGCGATGACTTTGAAATAATCGCGGATTTCGGGCATATCGTCCACAACGAGAACGCGGATATTGTCCCATTTGACGCCGACGGGCAGGAGCGCGTGCGCGGTCTCGTCTCCGCGTTTGAGTTGCGCGGTAAACGCGAACGTGGAGCCGCGTCCAAGCTCGGATTCGATCCAAATCCGGCCGCCCATCATCTCAACGATTTGCTTCGATATGACAAGCCCGAGACCCGTGCCGCCGAATTTGCGGGTCGTGCTGCTCTCCGCCTGTTGGAACGACTGGAACAGCCGCGACTGTTGCTGCTCGGAGATGCCGATACCGGTGTCCGTCACCTCGACCTGAATTGTGATGGCGTCATCAATATCGGAGACAAGATGCGTATTCAAACTGACAGAACCGCCATCCGGCGTGAATTTCACGGCGTTGCTGAGCAGATTCGTGATGACCTGCGCCAGACGTTGGTCGTCTCCGACGAGCATAGGCGGTATATCGCTCGCGATTCGCACGATAAACTGCTGGTGTTTTTCGTCCGCGCGGAATGTGATCACATTGGACACATTGTGCAGCATTTTTTCAAAATTGAATTCCGCGAAGGATAACTCCAGCTTTCCCGCCTCAATCTTTGACATATCAAGAACGTCATTAATCACGCCAAGTAAGTGGTTGGACGCGTCCCCGATCTTGCCGAATGCGTAATCCTTGCGCTCTGTATCCTGCGCGGACAGTCCGATCGACGTCATCCCAATGATGGCGTTCATCGGCGTGCGGATTTCGTGGCTCATATTGGAGAGGAATTCGCTTTTGGCCCGATTCGCAATTTGCGCCTCCTCCGCGGACTCCTTCAGCCGTTGCATCATGTCATGACGCAAAATCGCGTTCGCAATCAGCATACTGCCGGATTGCAAAATGTTGACTTCACTTTCGGAGAACAAACGCTCCTGATGGCAGTCGTCGAAACTCAAAAATCCCCAAAATTGATTCTGCAGAAAAACCGGCACCACAAGAAGGGATTTAATGTCAAACGAGGTTAGCACATCACGCTCTGTCTGTGAAAGCGAACGTACCGGACCGTTGACATTTTCGCGCCGCGCGAATTTCTCCTCCCATTCCGGGATGCTTTCTATGTACGAGTATCCCGTGCCGCGAACCACGGTATTTACGGCGGCTCCGATCTCGTTTAACCATTCGTACCGCTGTCGATAGCACATAACACCGTCGACAAACTGATTTTGCCACACATAAATCCGGTCAACGTCTGCGCCTCCGGCGATCAGCTCCATACCCGCTTTCACGGTCTCGTCGAACGCATCCCTGGCGGCGGAGAGAATTTCCGCCGCCTGCGCGACGGCTTGCAGCATCTTATCGCGACTCCGCAAATCATTTTCCGTTTTCCGCGCAGAGGTCAGGTCCGTGACAAAAGCCGCTATGGCAAAGCTGCTTTCATAAGGGATTCGCCGGAAGTAACCGCCCCCAAACAGTTGCCTTCCCCCAAGATTGATCTCGCTTTCAAACTCGACAAAGCCCTCTTCCGCAACCTTCTGCATGATATCGGTGAACGACCGTGACCGGCGTCCGTCCGGCTGTATCTCCGGGATGACGGCACGCAGCCGCTCAAAAAATCCCGCGAGCATTTCCTCCTTGGTATCGAATCCCAAATACGCAAGCGCGGCGGGGTTGCAGTTGATCAGCTGAAACTTGTCGTTGAACAGAAGGTTGATATGCGGATTGGCGTCAAACAGCGCCAGAGTGGTGCTCTGCGCATCTACGATGGTGCAGGCGTATGCCTCCGCCTTATTTTTTTCAATGAGAAAAATCCTGCGCTGGAACACGAGCACTAAGGCAAAAAACAGCCCCGCGATGACATACGACTGAATCCGGTCCCAAAGCATAAGACTCGGCGGATAGTACAAATTTCCGGCCGCGTCCACCCTGCCGGAAAGGGAGGCGAACAGGCCGGGTAAGCGATAGTCGACATAATGTATCGCAACGACAAGCAACGCCTGTATGACGATAAAAATCGTGCGCAGCCTCACGTTGCTGACCAACAGGAAAATAACGGCGAGACCAACAACAAAATACGCGGTCATGCTGCTCATCAAACCGCCGAAAAAGATGAACGCAAACGGCTGAAGCGCATAACAAAAAAACGCCACGCCGAAAGGGGGTATGATACTGTACAGATTGAAACGGTTGCACAGGATCCACGCCGATACGACAAGCAGCGTCATAATAAATATGACAACGGTCAGCGGCAGCGACCAGTCGAAGAGCGGCCGCGTCAGCAGGAGTACGAGGAGGATAGCCGTACCGGAGAGAAAAAACGCATTGATCAAATGTACGTCAAAGGAAAATTCGTCAGAGTACAGGTATCGCCTTATCGTGCCTAAAAGTTTTTTCATAACACCGTGTCTTCTTTATCCTCAGGTATAATGTACATAGTGAGTTTCATTTTGCATCATTAAGATGAAATGTGTCAAGCCGGGCGCAACCTGCCGCACGGCCTACGCCCCCTCCCTTCGTATTTCAAAATGATTTTTTTTGTAATCGATCACGCCATCGGCCTTGAGCTTGCTCATTTCGGCAGACAGCGCGCTGCGCTCCACGGACAAATAATCCGCGAGTTCCTGCCGGTTGTAAGGAATATCAAACGTCCGGCTGCCTGCTTGCCGGGCCTGTTCCATCAGGTAGGAAAGCAGCTTTTCCTTGGTGCTGCGCTGGGTGATATGCTCCATCTTCGTCGACATCAGAATATTTTTTTGCGCCAAAATGCGGATCATATTGCGGATCAATTTGGCATGAAAGGCGCAGGCGGACGAACAGGTCGTAACGATCCTCTTGTAATCAATAAATAGGATCACGCTGTCTTCTTTCGCGATGACGCTGACCGGGACCCGGGATGTCCCGCCGCAGACGACCGCTTCCCCGAACATCTCCGGCGGAGCGATCTCGGTCACGATGGAAGTGTTTCCCCAGACGTCGTCTTTCACAAGATGAAGCCGGCCGCTGACCACAAGGCCGATCTCGGTCACGGTATCGCCCTCAAAATAGACCGTCTGCCCTTTTGGGTAAGACCGCAGCGATGCGCCCAGGCAATGCAGCATGGTATCGAAATCACCCGGCCCGATCCCGGTGAACAGCGGGGAATGGCTAAGCAAGGGATAGTATTTCTTCATAGGTTTATGATACTACAATTTTTTCATAAATTTTTCGTTCGTTGGAAATCCAACCGATAAGATGCTTTACAGAAATGACAGGATGCGTCCTCACCCCTCTGTCTTGACTCTGAACAGGAAATAGTAAAGATGTGCCGCCCATACGACGGCCAATACTGCGCGGGCCACCGGTACGGCGCCCATGAAAATAAATCCCGCGCCCATCACTGCGGTAACAGAGATCATTATGCTGAGTTTCGTCCTTTTGCTCATCGCCCTCCGCTCCGTAAAACTTTTCAGATGTTTCGTATACAGCGACGTGGACATGAACCATGTGTGCAGCCGCTCTGAACTGCGGGCGAAACAGTAAAGCGCCAGCAGAAAGAACGGAACACTCGGAAGAAACGGCAGGACGACCCCGACCGCGCCAAGTCCGACCGAGAGAAGTCCAATGATGAGAAACACGACCTTCATTTTGTAAATCCTTTCTTATCCATATAGTGATACAGTGCAATGCTTATGACACACGTCCGTTTTCTGCCGTAAACACGGCGTCCGCGATTCGGATCGTTGACGGTCTATGGGACACGAGCACAACGGTTTTATTTTCTCTGCTCTCATAAAGGGCGCGCAAAATGACAGCTTCATTCAGGCTGTCCAGATTGCTCGTCGGTTCGTCGAGCAGTATCAACGGAGAATCATGGAGAAAAGCCCGCGCAAGGCCGATGCGCTGTTTCTCCCCGCCGGAAAGCCTGTCGCCGAGTTCACAGGCGGGCGTATCATAGCCGTTCGGCAGCGCCGCGATGAAGTCGTGAATCGACGCCTTCCGGCAAGCCGTCTCCATTTCCCCCGCACGCGCGCCGGAATTTGCAAGAAGGATGTTGTCGCGGAGTGTCCCGTTAAAAATATGGGTATCCTGCGTCATATAACTTTGCAGGTCGCGCAGATTTTCCGTATTGACATCCTTTATATCCAGACCCGAGATGTGTACGCTTCCCCTGTCCGTATCCCAAAACCGCATGAGAAGTTTCAGCAGGGTGGACTTGCCGGAGCCGCTTTTCCCGGTGACGCCGATGATGCGGTTTGCAGGCACGTCAATGTCAAAGCCGTCAAGAATGTCCGCGCCGCCGTAGGAAAAAGAAACGCGTTCACAAGCCATCCCCTCAAAACCCACGCGGCATCCGTCTGTCACATCACAGGCTGCGGGCGCTTCGTCAAAGAGGTCGAATATCCGGTTCGCGGCGGCAAAGGTATGTGTCAGACTTCCGGGCAGATTTGACAGGGCAATGACCGGAGCAAACGAACTCATCAGCGCGATCATGCCGACCGGAACTGCGGAAAGATCCACCGTACCCATTCGGTGCAAAAGAACGCCGGCAAGGAGCATCGCCGCTTCAAACAAAATAACA
>BNUG01000071.1 GCA_025997195.1 Clostridia bacterium
TGATGAAAATCCTATACAGACAGAACGAAACGGCAGGATTCTTTTGTCTTCCTGCCGTTTCAATACTCTCCGATTGTTTCTTCTGCGGATTTACATCGGTAGTTTATTCATTGATGCGATTGTCCTGCGCGTACCTGTCACCAGTCATTTTTTTACATACTTGTCGCAAGTTCGTTTTTTGGCCAAGTCGTTTTTTACATACCGGCCGCAAGCCGTTTTTTCATGAGCTCGGGCTGGGTGGAGAAGGCTACGGCGGTGGTGTCGGAAATCTTGCCTTCTTTGTATTCGCGGAGCAGGCTGCTGTCCATCGTCATCATGCCGTCGGCGGCTGACGAAGTGATGACGCTGTCGATTTGGTGGATCTTGCTTTCGCGGATCATGTTGCGGATGGCGTCGTTGACGAGCATGACTTCGAAGGCCGCGAGCACGCCGCCCTCTTTTTTGGGCACGAGCTGCTGGCTGACGACCGCGCCGAGAACCATGGAAAGTTGTACGCGGATCTGGCCTTGCTGGTTGGCATGGAAGGCGTCGACGATGCGGTCGATCGTGTTGGCGGAGCCGATGGTGTGCAAGGTGGAAAGCACGAGATGTCCGGTTTCTGCCGCCGTCATCGCGATCTCAATGGTTTCCGAGTCGCGCAGTTCGCCGATGAGGATGACATTGGGCGCCTGCCGGAGGGCGGCGCGCAGGGCGACCGCGTAGTTTTTCGTATCGAGCGTGACTTCGCGCTGGCTGACGATGCTCTGACCATGGCGGTGCAGGAACTCGATTGGATCTTCGATCGTGATGATATGCGCATTGCGTGATTTGTTGATTTGATCGATGATGCAGGCGAGCGTCGTGGATTTGCCGCTTCCGGTCGGGCCGGTCACGAGGACAAGACCCTTCTTGCGCTGCGACAGGTCAAGCGCGACCTGCGGGATCGAGAGGGAAGCGGGGTCAGGCAGATCGAAGGCCACGACGCGGATAACGGCTGCCAGCGTGCCGCGCTGCTTGAACGCGCTCACACGGAAACGGGCAATGCCGGCCAGTGAAAAGGAGAAATCGTCGTCGCCGGCTTCCTCGACCCGCTCCATTTTGCGTCCGCAGGCAAAGCCGTAGATTTCTCTGAGGAACTCATGCGTGGTATCCGGCATGAGCCGGTCAGGTGAAAGTTCGACGATCTCGCCGCCGATTTTCATTGACATCGCCTTGCCGGAAATCAAATATATGTCTGAAGCACCTTTTGCCGCGGCCTCGCGCAGCACCTCTTCCAAAACCAAATCCATTTATTTACCCCTGCTTCGGCATGTATACGTTAATGCTGTCGTCCGCCACCCATTCCGAGGACGGAACGACCTGCCAGAGTTCGCGCACAAGACTGCCGTCCGGCTTCACGCGCAAACGCACGTCCAAATTGCGGTTTTCATCGACGGTCATGACGTAGGAAACCAAATCGCCCTGTACGTCACAGCCAAGTGCGGTGAGTTTGGTTTCCCATCCCTTGCCATCGCCTACCGTAGCCGCGATCTGCGCCATCGTTTCCTCGGCCAAAGCGTCCGCCTCATAGTAAGCCTTCACGCTGTCGCTTGTCTTTTGCGAAAGCACCAGATCCGCCTTCGATGTCGCGATCGAGAGCGCGGAGAAAACCACGAGCACCAAAATCACGAGGATCGCGATGATGGATGAAACGCCCATCGACGTCCCGAAGGATGCTTTCTTTTTCGATACGAAAGATACGCGCGCCATCAGCCTTCAAACCTCTTCACATGCAAGGTATAGATCGAGTCGTTTTCGCCCGACTTATAGATTTCGACATCGGCGGATTTCATCTCCGCCGTACTGCCCTTGTCCGCCAGTTTGACTGTGTAATAGGCGTCCCCCGCCGAAACCGGCTCCCAGTCCTTGTCAAAGTACAGATCGTCCGGTGCCTCTCCGGTCGCCTTGAACTGTTCCGCCACCGTCTGCGCATTGATCGAACCCATCGTCAGCGCGCGGCTCTCCTGGCTCATCGTATAGGAGCGCGCGAAAATCTGTGTGCAGATCGCAGCCGCCAGAGTGAACACCAGAATGATGATCATCAATTCAAAGAGGAAAACAGCAGACTTTGATGTCCTCATCGCCCCGTCCTCCCGCTGATAAAGGTCGTGGATTCCTGATTCTCGGTGGTGACCACGGAGATCCGGATGCCTCCGTCCGTGAGTTCCGCGTCGAGTGACGCAAGCGGCATGATCTGCTGCCCGCCCGCCGTGCCGGGCGTATCGCCCGCCGTCACAACGGCTTCGCATAGTTCCTCGTTATGGACGTAGATCCAGGATTCATACGTGGTTCCATTGATCTCCTGCGACAGCACCAGGGCTTTTGTTCCGTTCAGTTCCCGCACATCATAATCGTCGCCGGGGCAGGTGCGGATCTTCTCGGAAAGGTAGACGATGCTCGTGCGCGTGTCGAAATTGGCCTGCAGCTTTTCCGCGCTGTTGGCATAGACTTTCGCCCCCAGAACCGCCACAAAAATCGCCGCCAAAGCGAAGATGCAGAGCAGCAGCACCGTGAACATCATATTGGTTGAATGTTTCTTCTTCCCGAACAATTCAGCCTCCCGTACTGCCGGACTTCGAATACACCCTGACCTCCGGCACCATGTTGGAACCGATGGTACGGTAATGGTAGATATACTTGTCTGTATCGAGCGTCAGCCCATAGTTATCTTCGAGATATTTCAGCCCCGTCGGATACCGCGACTCGAGCGCGTAACACTGGACGGCCGCCTTGACGATCGCGTCCTGTGCGATCTCGATCTGCTTTTCCTCCTGCGTCGTGCCGAGGCTTCCGAGCGCCCAGTAAATCAAAATCAGGATAATGATGACAGCCGCCACAAAACCCGCGGTCTTCACCACGCCCGACGACTTCTTCTCCTTAAATACCCTACCGTGCATGAACTTCCTTTACCTTGCCCTCTTCATCCTTTTCCGAAAAACTACATAATCGAACTCATGACGCCGAGCAGCGGCAGCATGGCCGACAGCAGAATGAGTCCGACGATCACACAGAGGATCGCCACCATCGTCGGTTCGATGATCGAAATCAGGCTGTCCAGGCGTTCGTCGACTTCTTTTTCATAATTGTCCGCGATGCCGTCCATCACCGTATCTAAGTTGCCCGATTTGAAACCGAGCGCCAGCATGCGGCTTTGCATCCCGGAAAAAATCTTGGTGGCCACAACCGAATCCGTAAAGGACGCGCCTTCGCCGATCAGATTTTTCAGTTTGTCCACCTTGGCGTACATCTTCGGATTGGTCATCAGGGGCAGTGTTAACTCGACCGAACGGTCGACGTCCAATCCGCTCGCGAGCATCAGGCTCATACCGGAAGCAAACTTCGCCGCCGCCATGCGGTCGGTAAGCTGCCGGAACAGTCTTTGCGCCCACCCGCCCATAGCCTTCCGGCCGCCGGATGTCAGCCGCATCACGATCAAAATCACAGCGAGTGCCGCGACGATGCAGACTAACACGACGGAGCCATTGCTAATAATCTCGCCGACGCGCATCGCGCCCTGCGCCAACGGCGTCATTTCGCCGCCGAGTGTATTGAAGACCTGCTGAAAGATCGGCAAAACCTTTGTGACTAAGATGATGATGATGACGATGAGAATGACCAGCATGATCGCCGGATAGGTGATGGCGCTCTTCGCGCTCTTCGCGATATTGTCCTCGCGGTCATAGTAGCGGTGGAGTGAGTCCAGTACATGGTCGAGCCGCCCCGAAGTTTCCCCTATTTCTATCATCTGCGTCATATAGACCGGGAACACCTCTGCGGCCTTCAGCGCATCCGCCAGTGACGTACCGATCTCGAGTTTGTCAAGGATCTGCCCCAACAGCTTTTTCGCCGCGTCTGTCTCCGCGTCTTCCATCAGGATCATCACCGCCTCTGACAGCGGGATGCCCGTCTTTACCGTGAGCGAAAGTTGGGCGGCAAAGGCCGCGAGCTCCTCAGCAGAAAGTGTCATTTTCTGTGCCATATCATCCTCCCGGAAATCAAATATTGCTTCATTATAGCATTACTTCCTTTTCAATAATAATAAACAGGGTTGTAATTTTCCCCGTCTCCGATCACATTGGGATCCGCCCTATCGCCGCTTGCCGCAAATGTCGGATCCATGAGCGTCCACTTGTCGCCATCGAATTCAATGTTTACGACCTTCCCGGTATCCGTACAGTGCGCGGCGATCCAGGCATGGTAAGCCTCGCCGGCATAGCCGACGATCAGTTCACACGGGATTCGCTGCGACCTGAGCATCGCGGTCATGAGTGCCGCGTAATCAAAACAGATCCCTTTCCCCGTGGACAGCGTGTCGTCCACATTCGGGACATAACCGCTCTGTACATTCGCCGCTTTGTCATAATCATAGGTAACGTTTTTTGTAACATAATCATAAACCTTATACACGTCGCGGTGTTCCTCAACGTTTCGGGGGATCAGTATTCACAGGCAGCCGCACAGGCGGTTCAGGCGGATATTTCGGATGAGTTCCAGCCCTTCCTCCGCCCCAATCAATACAGCTATTTCACCTCATCCACAAGGGCGGTCGCGAAAGCCGAAGAGCTGGCGACAGGACGCAAATCCGATCTTGGCGTCGTGTATAAGGTTTATGATTATGTTACAAAAAACGTTACCTATGATTATGACAAAGCGGCGAATGTACAGAGCGGTTATGTCCCGAATGTGGACGACACGCTGTCCACGGGGAAAGGGATCTGTTTTGATTACGCGGCACTCATGACCGCGATGCTCAGGTCGCAGCGAATCCCGTGTGAACTGATCGTCGGCTATGCCGGCGAGGCTTACCATGCCTGGATCGCCGCGCACTGTACGGATACCGGGAAGGTCGTAAACATTGAATTCGATGGCGACAAGTGGACGCTCATGGATCCGACATTTGCGGCAAGCGGCGATAGGGCGGATCCCAATGTGATCGGAGACGGGGAAAATTACAACCCTGTTTATTATTATTGAAAAGGAAGTAATGCTATAATGAAGCAATATTTGATTTCCGGGAGGATGATATGGCACAGAAAATGACACTTTCTGCTGAGGAGCTCGCGGCCTTTGCCGCCCAACTTTCGCTCACGGTAAAGACGGGCATCCCGCTGTCAGAGGCGGTGATGATCCTGATGGAAGACGCGGAGACAGACGCGGCGAAAAAGCTGTTGGGGCAGATCCTTGACAAACTCGAGATCGGTACGTCACTGGCGGATGCGCTGAAGGCCGCAGAGGTGTTCCCGGTCTATATGACGCAGATGATAGAAATAGGGGAAACTTCGGGGCGGCTCGACCATGTACTGGACTCACTCCACCGCTACTATGACCGCGAGGACAATATCGCGAAGAGCGCGAAGAGCGCCATCACCTATCCGGCGATCATGCTGGTCATTCTCATCGTCATCATCATCATCTTAGTCACAAAGGTTTTGCCGATCTTTCAGCAGGTCTTCAATACACTCGGCGGCGAAATGACGCCGTTGGCGCAGGGCGCGATGCGCGTCGGCGAGATTATTAGCAATGGCTCCGTCGTGTTAGTCTGCATCGTCGCGGCACTCGCTGTGATTTTGATCGTGATGCGGCTGACATCCGGCGGCCGGAAGGCTATGGGCGGGTGGGCGCAAAGACTGTTCCGGCAGCTTACCGACCGCATGGCGGCGGCGAAGTTTGCTTCCGGTATGAGCCTGATGCTCGCGAGCGGATTGGACGTCGACCGTTCGGTCGAGTTAACACTGCCCCTGATGACCAATCCGAAGATGTACGCCAAGGTGGACAAACTGAAAAATCTGATCGGCGAAGGCGCGTCCTTTACGGATTCGGTTGTGGCCACCAAGATTTTTTCCGGGATGCAAAGCCGCATGCTGGCGCTCGGTTTCAAATCGGGCAACTTAGATACGGTGATGGACGGCATCGCGGACAATTATGAAAAAGAAGTCGACGAACGCCTGGACAGCCTGATTTCGATCATCGAACCGACGATGGTGGCGATCCTCTGTGTGATCGTCGGACTCATTCTGCTGTCGGCCATGCTGCCGCTGCTCGGCGTCATGAGTTCGATTATGTAGTTTTTCGGAAAAGGATGAAGAGGGCAAGGTAAAGGAAGTTCATGCACGGTAGGGTATTTAAGGAGAAGAAGTCGTCGGGCGTGGTGAAGACCGCGGGTTTTGTGGCGGCTGTCATCATTATCCTGATTTTGATTTACTGGGCGCTCGGAAGCCTCGGCACGACGCAGGAGGAAAAGCAGATCGAGATCGCACAGGACGCGATCGTCAAGGCGGCCGTCCAGTGTTACGCGCTCGAGTCGCGGTATCCGACGGGGCTGAAATATCTCGAAGATAACTATGGGCTGACGCTCGATACAGACAAGTATATCTACCATTACCGTACCATCGGTTCCAACATGGTGCCGGAGGTCAGGGTGTATTCGAAGTCCGGCAGTACGGGAGGCTGAATTGTTCGGGAAGAAGAAACATTCAACCAATATGATGTTCACGGTGCTGCTGCTCTGCATCTTCGCTTTGGCGGCGATTTTTGTGGCGGTTCTGGGGGCGAAAGTCTATGCCAACAGCGCGGAAAAGCTGCAGGCCAATTTCGACACGCGCACGAGCATCGTCTACCTTTCCGAGAAGATCCGCACCTGCCCCGGCGACGATTATGATGTGCGGGAACTGAACGGAACAAAAGCCCTGGTGCTGTCGCAGGAGATCAATGGAACCACGTATGAATCCTGGATCTACGTCCATAACGAGGAACTATGCGAAGCCGTTGTGACGGCGGGCGATACGCCCGGCACGGCGGGCGGGCAGCAGATCATGCCGCTTGCGTCACTCGACGCGGAACTCACGGACGGAGGCATCCGGATCTCCGTGGTCACCACCGAGAATCAGGAATCCACGACCTTTATCAGCGGGAGGACGGGGCGATGAGGACATCAAAGTCTGCTGTTTTCCTCTTTGAATTGATGATCATCATTCTGGTGTTCACTCTGGCGGCTGCGATCTGCACACAGATTTTCGCGCGCTCCTATACGATGAGCCAGGAGAGCCGCGCGCTGACGATGGGTTCGATCAATGCGCAGACGGTGGCGGAACAGTTCAAGGCGACCGGAGAGGCACCGGACGATCTGTACTTTGACAAGGACTGGGAGCCGGTTTCGGCGGGGGACGCCTATTACACAGTCAAACTGGCGGACAAGGGCAGTACGGCGGAGATGAAATCCGCCGATGTCGAAATCTATAAGTCGGGCGAAAACGACTCGATCTATACCTTGCATGTGAAGAGGTTTGAAGGCTGATGGCGCGCGTATCTTTCGTATCGAAAAAGAAAGCATCCTTCGGGACGTCGATGGGCGTTTCATCCATCATCGCGATCCTCGTGATTTTGGTGCTCGTGGTTTTCTCCGCGCTCTCGATCGCGACATCGAAGGCGGATCTGGTGCTTTCGCAAAAGACAAGCGACAGCGTGAAGGCTTACTATGAGGCGGACGCTTTGGCCGAGGAAACGATGGCGCAGATCGCGGCTACGGTAGGCGATGGCAAGGGATGGGAAACCAAACTCACCGCACTTGGCTGTGACGTACAGGGCGATTTGGTTTCCTACGTCATGACCGTCGATGAAAACCGCAATTTGGACGTGCGTTTGCGCGTGAAGCCGGACGGCAGTCTTGTGCGCGAACTCTGGCAGGTCGTTCCGTCCTCGGAATGGGTGGCGGACGACAGCATTAACGTATACATGCCGAAGCAGGGGTAAATAAATGGATTTGGTTTTGGAAGAGGTGCTGCGCGAGGCCGCGGCAAAAGGTGCTTCAGACATATATTTGATTTCCGGCAAGGCGATGTCAATGAAAATCGGCGGCGAGATCGTCGAACTTTCACCTGACCGGCTCATGCCGGATACCACGCATGAGTTCCTCAGAGAAATCTACGGCTTTGCCTGCGGACGCAAAATGGAGCGGGTCGAGGAAGCCGGCGACGACGATTTCTCCTTTTCACTGGCCGGCATTGCCCGTTTCCGTGTGAGCGCGTTCAAGCAGCGCGGCACGCTGGCAGCCGTTATCCGCGTCGTGGCCTTCGATCTGCCTGACCCCGCTTCCCTCTCGATCCCGCAGGTCGCGCTTGACCTGTCGCAGCGCAAGAAGGGTCTTGTCCTCGTGACCGGCCCGACCGGAAGCGGCAAATCCACGACGCTCGCCTGCATCATCGATCAAATCAACAAATCACGCAATGCGCATATCATCACGATCGAAGATCCAATCGAGTTCCTGCACCGCCATGGTCAGAGCATCGTCAGCCAGCGCGAAGTCACGCTCGATACGAAAAACTACGCGGTCGCCCTGCGCGCCGCCCTCCGGCAGGCGCCCAATGTCATCCTCATCGGCGAACTGCGCGACTCGGAAACCATTGAGATCGCGATGACGGCGGCAGAAACCGGACATCTCGTGCTTTCCACCTTGCACACCATCGGCTCCGCCAACACGATCGACCGCATCGTCGACGCCTTCCATGCCAACCAGCAAGGCCAGATCCGCGTACAACTTTCCATGGTTCTCGGCGCGGTCGTCAGCCAGCAGCTCGTGCCCAAAAAAGAGGGCGGCGTGCTCGCGGCCTTCGAAGTCATGCTCGTCAACGACGCCATCCGCAACATGATCCGCGAAAGCAAGATCCACCAAATCGACAGCGTCATCACTTCGTCAGCCGCCGACGGCATGATGACGATGGACAGCAGCCTGCTCCGCGAATACAAAGAAGGCAAGATTTCCGACACCACCGCCGTAGCCTTCTCCACCCAGCCCGAGCTCATGAAAAAACGGCTTGCGGCCGGTATGTAAAAAACGACTTGGCCAAAAAACGAACTTGCGACAAGTATGTAAAAAAATGACTGGTGACAGGTACGCGCAGGACAATCGCATCAATGAATAAACTACCGATGTAAATCCGCAGAAGAAACAATCGGAGAGTATTGAAACGGCAGGAAGACAAAAGAATCCTGCCGTTTCGTTCTGTCTGTATAGGATTTTCATCA
>BNUG01000072.1 GCA_025997195.1 Clostridia bacterium
GACGAGAATGCAGCGACAATCAATGATACGGCCATTACAACCAACGGGATTGCTACATGATACCGGCGTTCCAGTGTTTTGTCTGAATGCCATCCATTAATAAATCCAACGATCGCTCCAAATAGATATGGTATAACAGTGAGAAGTCTAATTGTCATTACGGAAAGACCATCTCCCATTTTTTGGAACGTTAAAGGCAACCACATCGTGACACCATACGCTGCCATAACACATGTAAAAGCTGCAATAGAACACCACCACATCAAGGGCATCTTAAGAACAGACCAGCGGTTTGTGCCTTCCTTATTTCCGCTATTTTTGATTTTTTGTGTTTCCTCCTCTTCCTTCACATGTATAAGCCATTCTCTCTCTTCGTTCGAAAGAAATTTGGCACTCTTAACATTTGTAACCAAAACAATGGGAACTAATATTCCCAGAATAACAGCTGGTATCGCTTGAATAATAAACAGCCAACGCCATCCTGACAAGCCAAGCCAGTCATGTGAAAATGTTAAAATAATGCCACAAAGCGGACCCTGAATTATTCCGGTAACAACTGAGGTAACCGCTAATTTTGAGATATTTCTTGCCAAGTATGCCTTTGGGAAAATATTTGTTATTAGAAGTACAACACAAGTATAGAATCCCGCTTCAATAACACCCAGCAGAAAACGCAAAATTAGTAATTGTGTTTCATTTTGGGCAAAGGCCATCAACATACTATCCACACCCCATGCAATCAAAATAATCGCTAAATATTTTTTTGCGCCTAATTTTGCCATCACCAAGGAACTGGGCAAAACAAAGATCGCATATCCAATAAAAAATATCCCTGTTATTAAGCCAAACATGGAAGCTGCAATTCCTAAATCCTCATTCATCGTTAAGCCAGCATATGAAATATTATTTCGATCTATCATACATATAAAATAGAGAATCAAAATAAACGGTATTGTCCGCGATGTTAGTTTGCTAATTACCTTTTTTTCATCAATCTGTACAATTGTTTTTTCGTTCCCAATTCCTTCTGTCATTTTATTTCACCTCCAAATTAAATTGAACTTGATTCAAATGTTTTTGTCTGACGCATTGATCGTGCATTAGCCATCAGGAATGAATCCAAATTTCTTTGCTTGTTCAAACAATTCCGTTCTAAACTGAGGATGCGCGATGGAAATCAGACTTTGAGCCCGTTGTGAGACCGTCTTCGATCTTAGAAAAGCAATCCCATACTCTGTTACTACATAATCAATATTGTTTCTTGATAACGATACGATAGAACCTGGCGCAAGATAAGGCGTAATCGTAGATATTGTTCCATTCTTAGCAGTGGAGTGCAGTGCAATTATGGATTTTCCGCCTTTCGAGTGAATGGCGCCTATAGCGGTGTCGCTTTGCCCACCTGTCCCGCTATATTGTCGATGACCAAGGGATTCCGAACAAACTTGCCCTGTTAGATCTACCGCAAGACCCGTATTTATGGAAACCATACTATCATTTTGTGCAATTACATAAGGATCGTTTACATACCGACCCGGCATGATAGCGATCGCAGGATTATGGGAAAGAAACCGATAGAGCCGCTCATTTCCAAGTGCGAAAGTTCCAACAATTTTGTGCCTGTGCAAAGTTTTTCTTTTTCCCGTGACCACACCTTTTTCCACCAGATCTACAACACTATTGGTAATCATTTCAGTATGTATACCCAGATCTTTTTTTCCGATAAATGCCTGCGCAATTGCATCCGGAATAGAACCAATACCTAATTGGATCGTAGATCCGTCCTCTACTAATGTGGCAACGTGTATTCCGATCTGCCTGTCTTCTTCTCCTAGCGGTGCGCTGTCTATTGTGGGAATGGGGCGATTACATTCAAAAACGGCATCTACATCGCTGATGTGAATCTCGTTATCTCCGAATAACACCGGCATGTCAGGAACAACTTCAAGGATCACTTTTTTTGCTTTATCGATATATTCCCGTTCCACCATGTTGCATAGGGATATACGGAAGAATCCCATTTCATCCATAGGGGGGACAGAACAAACATAGACATCCGGCACCTCGTTCTGTATTTCACGTCTGGCCGAATCGTGTAAGTTAGTCGGCATGTAATCTTTTCGCCCGATGTTTGCGGCTTTTCTGCCGGGTCCCATCAGAAAAAAAGAACTCACTTCAAATTTCGAGTGATAATTTTCGTTGATCACGAACTCATAGTCTAGCATTTCGATACTATGGGACACCCTTATCTTATGAATACGGGGAGCGATTGTATGCAATTCTTTTAAAAATGCGATGGGTTCAGCAGCTGCTGAGCTTGTCGAAAGATAGGAGCCATCTTTCACCAATTCATATGCATCCATTAAACTACATTTTCTTTTTTCGTATTCACGCTGATACAGATTCATGGATTACCTCCTCCTTGGAAAATTTTTCATATTAACATTGTGAAGCAATAGCAATTTGAACTCCGGCGTCAAAAGCTGCACGATTCATGGGAACCAATTCAGGTTTTTTTCCCAACTTAGTCAAGGCAATTGCTTTCACTTTTTCAATGGGCACAGTTTTCGCGATCGCCATATATGCTGCGAAAATAATAATGTTCGCTATTTTTTTGCTCCCAATTTGATAAGCGAGGCGATCAGCATCAACCTCAATAATTTTTATGTCCTTTCGCTCAACGGAATGGATATCAACAAGCGAGCTATTCGTAATCAGTACGCCGCCTTGCTTAATTCGACCAAGGAACTTTTCAAGTGATGGCTGATTCATTACACAGAGAACATCTAGTTCCTCAGATACCGGAGATCCGATTGGTTTGTCCGATTGGATTACTGTGCAACTAGCCGTTCCCCCTCGCTGTTCAGGCCCATAGAACGGGAGGAATGTGACATTTATTCCTTCTTCAAAGACACACTCTCCAATCAATTTTCCAATCATCATTATCCCTTGCCCGCCAAAGCCGGCCACTAAAAGGCTTGTCCTCATGATTGCTCCTCCTCTCTATCTTTGAACACTCCAAGCGGAAATTCTGCCAAGGTATTATCATTGATATAACTCAAGGTATCGATTGGAGACATGCCCCAAGTAGTAGGGCAATTTGACAATATTTCCACAAGAGAAAATCCCTTTCCATCTAGTTGATTTTGGAAAGCTTTACGTATCCCCTCTTTTGCCTTATTGATATAGGCAGGAGTATTGACTGCAAACCGTGCCACATAGACCGGACTGGTGAGTTGCGCGATAAGCTCCGCCATCTTCATGGGAAACCCATCTGTGTCTGGATTCCTTCCACCTGGGGTTGTGGTTGTTTTTTGTCCCACTAAGGTAGTGGGTGCCATTTGTCCTCCAGTCATTCCGTAAATACTGTTATTAATAAAAAGTACGGTATAATTTTCGCCTCGATTGGCTGCATGCATGATCTCTGAGAGCCCAATGGAGGCCAAATCTCCATCGCCTTGATATGTAAACACTACGCTGTCAGGGGAAACACGTTTGACACCGGTAGCTACAGCCGGTGCTCTGCCGTGGGCAGAAATGACCATATCTAGATTCCAGTACAATGCTCCTAAAGTACCGCAGCCCACAGGTAGCACACAGACCGTCCTTTCGCCAATCCCCAGTTCGTCAATGACCTGCGCCGTAATTTTGGTAATCGTACTGTGCATACATCCAGGACAGTATCCACTCACGCTTTTATTCAACGCATTTGGTCTTGTGTAGATTTTTTCCATTTTCACCCCTCCTTAACCAATGCTTCGGTCTTTTGAATAATGTCACTGGTGCGAATAATATTTCCGCCAGATGAGAGCACCGTTTCAATTGGAATTTTCCCCTCAACACCCATCTTTACGTCCTCAATCATCTGCGCAGGAATAGCCATTTCAACATCGATGATGTATTTCACGCGCGTATCATCCAAGTTTTTAAAAGCGTTGTAGGGGAAAGGACTTATCGTGATAGGGCGAATTAATCCTGCTTTTATTCCTCTGTCGCGAAGCTCATCAACTGCGGATTTACAAATTCGTCCTGATGTGCCATACGCCGCAAAGACATATTCCGCATCCTCGGTATGGTACGCTTCAACCATTACATCTTCTCTGGTCCAACGCTCATACAATTTAGCAGCTGACTCGTTTATTTCCTGTTGTTCGGCTTCGGTGGCCCCACCACTCTTGATGAGATTTATGTGACCTCTTTTCCCATAGCCAATCGCTGCCCAATCCGGCGTCTCTGGGATTTCTTTAAAATCTGGTAATGTGACCGGTTCCATGATTGCACCTATAAATCCATCCGGAGCCAAAATTACCGGGTTATGATCTCGCACTGCATACTCAAATGCCAAATAAGTAAGATCCACCGCCTCTTGCAACGTACCCGGAACAAAAGTGATTGTGCGAAAACCGCCATGACCAGAAGCCTTTGATGCTTGAAAATAGTCATTTTGCGCCGGCTGTATGGTTCCCATACCCGGGCCGGCACGCATTACATTTACAATAAGTGACGGCAGTCTAGCCCCGGCAAGATGGGAAATGCCCTCTGATTTTAGACTAATTCCCGGACTGGATGATGACGTCATAGCCAACGTACCTGCTGCCGCAGCACCATAGACCATGTTCACCGAAGCAACCTCACTCTCCCCTTGCACAAACGTTCCGCCTACCCTGGGTAATGCTCTTGACATATACTCAGGCATTTCATTCTGCGGTGTAATCGGATAACCGGCAAAAAATCGGCAACCTGCTCGTATTGCAGTTTCCGCAATAGCTTCACACCCTTTCATGAATATTTGTTCCATTGAATGCATTCCTCCTCTTATTTCCAAATTTCAATTACCGCATCAGGACACATCGCGGCGCACATTTTACAGCCGATACACTCTTCGGGATTATCGGACTGAGCATACCTGTAACCTTTCTTATTAATATGCTCCCCAATACTCAGCACTTGCTTCGGACAAACTTTCACACAAAATCCGCAGCTTTTACACGCTTCTACGTTGAATTCTAAATTCACCATTTCCGCTCCTCCTTATCCTTGATATAGTTGCTTTACAAAAAGTCTAATAGACAATACCGGACACGATACTTTCGATTGAATCAGCTGTAAGGCACTGCTTTCTGTTGCCAGTGCAGCAACCTGTAATCCGTTCTTCTTGAGCAATTCTGATAACCAGTTGTGAGCTTGCAGGATAAGAAACGGTGAAGTTCTTTCTCCAAGGCAAGGATTGCTCAGAATCCGCACCCGTTCCATAGGAATTTTGCTTGCATTCAAAATTGACTTCATGCTGTCGTAAATATCATCCCAAGTGCCCGAGAATGGCCGAAACGGATTTAACACATAGAAAGCGCAGGTGCTGTGTTCTGCAAGTCCTGCTGCGTACTGCCCGATCATCTTCGCACCTACCACATTTCCGCCTACATCAAAGACACAAGTAGATTTAGTATCACTCAATGAACTTGAAATGCCAGCGGGAACCACAGGCGCATCCATATAATCGACGGTGTCAAGGAACAGAACTCCTTCCGACAAGAGGTGCAATCTGAGATCACGCGAGCGAAACATACCTTTCGTCTGATCCATATCAAAGAAACAGATTTGTTTGTTTGCTTCACTGGCTGCTAATTGGATCGCTGTATTCACGGACAACTCGGTCTTCCCGCTCCCTGATCCGCCGATAAATATGTAGTTATGATAGCGTTCCAAAATAAACACAGCTCATCTCCTCGATGCCCTAACCTCTTATATTTGTGACAGCACCTTTTGCGACAGACCCAACAAGCTTGGCATATCTTTCAAGATATCCTCCTGTCACCCTCGGCGGAGGGCAGACCCAGGCTTTGCGCCGCGCATTCAGCTCTTCAGCATCAATCAGAACATTCAATTTCCTGTTTGGAATATCGTATTCAATCAAATCGCCGTCCTGCACAAGCGCAATGTTCCCTCCGACTGCGGCTTCCGGTGAAATGTGCCCAATTGAAGCTCCTTTGGTAGCACCAGAGAAACGCCCATCAGTAATCAGGGCGACATCTTTACCTAGACCCAAACCGTCCAATAGCGAGGTGACCATAAGCATTTCCTGCATTCCAGGACCGCCTTTCGGACCTTCGTAGCGGATAACAACGATATCTCCTTTGTTGATCGTTTCGTTCTGAACAGCGAGCGATGCTTCTTCTTCGCTATTGAAGACTCTTGCCTTCCCTGAAAATTGATATATGCTTGGATCGACGCCGGCAGTCTTTATGATGCATCCTTCTTCGGCAAGATTTCCGTATAATACGGCTAGGCCGCCATCTTTTATGTAGGGATCCTCCAAAGAACGCACAACATCGTTCGTCTCAAATACTGTATATTCTGCGTTTTCAGCGATTGTTTTTCCTGTGACTGATTTTTCACCTCCCTCGATCAGCCCAGCGTCATTAGCAAGTTTTATCAAACAATTCATGCCGCCCATCTCGTCAAGATCCTGAATAAAAAATGAACCCGATGGTGAAAAATGACAGATGTTTGGCGTTATCTTACTTAACCGATCAAAATCGTTTAATGAAATGTCTAAACCGAGTTCATATGCGATGGCAGGTAGATGAAGTGCTGTATTGGTTGAACAACCGATCAGCAGATCTATGGTAATCGCGTTTATTAGAGACTGTTTCGTGATAATATCCGATGGCTTAATATCCGCTTTGCAAAGCTCTACGATTCTTTCTCCGGAATCTTTTGCCAAACGAAGACGAGCCGGGTCAGGCGCCGGAATCGTACCATTCCCGGGAAGGGCTAATCCCAAAACCTCCGACATGCATCCCATTGAGTTTGCGGTGAACATACCGGCACAGCTTCCACAGCTCGGAACAGACGCTTCTTCCATTCTTGAAAGCTCTGCGTCATCTATCAATCCCTGGACTCGCTTTCCAAGTCCTGTTCCCAAATTCGATGACGAGATCCTCTGACCTTCCCAAGTACCGGCCAGGCTTGGACCACCGTTTACGACTATCGTCGGGATATTCATCCTGCATGCCGCCATGATCATACCCGGTGTTATTTTGTCACATCCTGTGACTAGGACCAGCGCATCCAATGAATTTGCGCGAACCATGAGTTCAACCGAGTCAGCTATGATTTCCCTGCTTGGCAGAGAAGCCTTCATTCCTTCAGTTCCCAAACAAATACCATCGCAAATTGCGATAGTTCCGAACACCTCCGGCATACCGCCACCAGCCCAAATTCCTGCAGAAACCGATTCAACAATTTGATTCAGGTGTGAATGACCAGGAAAAAAGCTGCTGTATGGATTTGCAATACCGATATGTGGCTTCGCTATATCTTTTTCTCGAAAACCCGCACCTTTGAAAAATGCTCTTGCGCTGACGCGCATTACTCCTTTTTTTACAACATCACTTCTCATCTTCCATTCTCCTTTCAAGAATTGATCAGCAGAATCTCTCTAAATATACATGCGCAAGAACCATGCCAAAACGACAGAACAGACAGCACGCGTTGCAATGCAACGCGTGCTGTCTGTTCTAATGTCCTCATTACTATAATACGCAGTCTCATTATGAGTCTGCGTACTTTACTTATCTCTAAATTACAGCCGTATCAAATTGATACAGTCGGCTCATTATGAGTCTTTTCTATCCAACTGATATTTCTCTATCTTTCGAAACAGCGTCGCCTTCCCGATTCCTAGACTTTTTGCGGTTTGCACTTTGTTGTTCCCGCAGGCATTAAGTCTGGCCATAATACTGGATTTTTCTATTTCATCCATTGTAAGAGTATTATCACTGATATTAATTTGCGAAAGATCGCCCGTTTCCAACTCACTTACTGCAGATGATACTTCATCATATTCCGCAACACCGCTTTGTGCAAGTACTACTATTTTTTCGATTACATTGCTCAATTCTCGAATATTCCCCGGCCAATTATATTTTTGCATTAGCGAAAGTAGTTTCGTATCAAGTCTGACAACTTTGCAGCCTAATGCTTCATTTTTCTCCAGAATTAAATCATGAATAAGCACAGACAAATCCTCCCTTCGCTGACGCAACGGCGGAATCGAGATGCTGAGTACATTCAGGCGGTAATACAAGTCCTGCCGGAATCGCCCCTCCGCTATTTCCCGTTTTAAGTCCTTATTGGTTGCTACTATGATGCGAACATCAATTGGAATAATTTTATCATCCCCGATTCGCATGACCTCTCTTTCTTGTAATACACGGAGCAGCCTTGCCTGTACATGTAAATCAATTTCACCTATTTCATCCAAAAAGAGTGTCCCCTTATGCGCTTTCTCAAAAATACCGGCTTTTCCTGATCTGCTTGCTCCTGTAAAAGCACCTTCAACATAACCAAACAATTCACTTTCAAGCAAGCTGGACGGAAGTGCTGCACAATTCACCGCCACAAAAGCTTCAGAACTCCTTTTGCTTGCATTATGAATAGCCTGTGCAAAAAACTCCTTACCACAACCAGTCTCCCCTGTAAGCAAAATAGTACTATCCTTTTCACTATAGAGTATTGAAGTTGCGATGGTATTCCTCATATCCGGATTTCTCGAATAGATATCTTCAAACTTTCTTTTTGCTGTCAAACCTTTGCGCCTCAAATCCAATCGGAGTTTGCGTTCCGCCTCTTGTAGCCGCTCCGTCTCAGTAAAAACCAAAAGTGCTCCTGACACCTCTTGCTCAACTAAAATTGGTATACGGCTAAGCAAATATTGCTTATTGTTGTAGTTAATAAGAACATTTCTGTCTACCCGCTTATTCATGATTTAATTCAGGAGAAAAATG
>BNUG01000073.1 GCA_025997195.1 Clostridia bacterium
GTTTGTCTTTTGTTCTGGAATATCGAAATGGAGCTATATATTGTTTTTTCATCAAACAACTGACTTGCACCAAAATCATCAATGGAAACCAAGACTTTTCTTGATGCGATGAATCCCCGAAGATTTTTACCGGCGTTAATCTTATAATATTTATTCGGGACGACATAGCTTAGAAAGCCATTCGGCATTAGGCCGTTCAGCGCCCGCTCTATAAAAAGAAAATACTTATCAAATTGCTTATACGCCGATTCGTATTTATTTTTATATAATTCAAATTCTGTTGCGGGCAACAAAGCGTGCATCTCCTCGGTCCCAACATAGGGTGGATTCCCGATGATGGCATCAAATTTGTTTCCTTTGTTAATTGTGCTCCATGAAAACGGATTGATTTGTAAACGGTCGTCAGGCGATACCTTTATATCGATCAAATCTTCTGCTTCAATCAAAGCATTCCCGTGAAAAATATTGTTCGATAAATTTGGCAAGATAGGCGTCGTATCTTCAACCGACGGACTGGTTTCATTTTCAATCAGTCTTATGAGTAAAGTGAACTTTGCCACCTCAACAGCATGGATGTCAAGTTCAATCCCATATATACAAGAAGATAGAATCTGCTTCTTTTCCTGAAGCGGCAGTTTGAACAAATTATTCCCAATTTCAATCAAATGTGATGGCGCATTCGCCAGATACCAATTGATACAATGGTTTTGCAAATACAAGAATGCTTCGTCGAGGAAAACACCGGATCCGCATGCAATATCCGCAACGCGAATGGTTAATATTTCTTCCGGCGTTTTCCCTTCGCAAAGAGCACTCAACGTTCGATCGACCATGTACTTTACAATTTCAACGGGGGTGGTGACAATAGCTCTGTCTATGCAGTCGTCTTTCAATGCCAAGGTTACCGATTCTGAATAATCCGGCGGAAGAATTATCCTCGTAGTCAGAAACATTTCATATATTTTCCCAAGCAAACTCGGTTCAATAATATTGAAGAGATATGGACTTTCAGGATAATATAAACCTTTCACAATTTCGATTATTACTTCATGGGCAAGATCGAAGAATACCAAGTCGCCTGAAAATAAGCCTGCATTGTACCTTTTATCGGCAGCAATAAACAATTCCTTTAGTTTTTCAACAAGGGCATCCGGATTATCAATCGTTTCGCTAAGTTTGTGATAGAGCGGTAAATTTTTATCTTCGCATATTCTCAAAAAAATTATTTGATTGATAAATTCTTGAACGGCATCATTCAGCGTCTCTTCATAATCATATCTATTTGTTTTTGAATACAAATCATTACCGATCAGAATGCGCCATGTATTGATTTGAGCCAAGAATACATCATCTACCTTGAGTTTCTGACTGCCGCTACCGGCAACATGCTGCCCCCAATAATCATCAAACGCACCGGAATAAACAGATTCTCTGGAAACAAGAGCGTTTATCTCATCAAATTTGTCAACATATTCTGCGTAATGATACGTTCTATACACCGCGACTTTTAAACCATCCTTCTCCTTGGGCATATATGTTGAATCATAGATAACAAAATATTCGAAGTTTGTCAGAACAACAATTTGATGATTTGCATTCCATCCATACTTTCGCGCTTGGAATGCCGGTTCTGATAGCTTCGTAATATCAACTTGCGGTTTCTTTGCTTCAATAAAGAATTTTGCAACACCTCTTAACGTCATGGAGTAATCCGGCCTATCGTTCTGGTTTAAATGATATTCCGCAATTACTTCTCTATACTGCGGTGCAAGCCCCTTCTTGTTAGGAACATCCCAACCTAGTAGTTCCAGGAACGGATCAATGTATTCAATCCGGCAAGAATGCTCGTTATAAGCTGTTTTCTTATCCTTATATTGAGCCAGATTTGATTTAAATCGTGATACCAGATCTTTTAATGAATCTAATTTATCCACAAATATCTCCCGACGCGCAACACATTCAAGGTTTCCTATTCGCAATCATATCACGAGCATACCAAGAACGCAAGTTCTTTGTTTTGGAATCATATTTTCTTTTTTCATTATATTCTACATTTTGGTATTCGTGTAAAAAAACATATATTCTTAATGTTACTACGGCCAAACCATCAATTGATTATGACCATGCAAAACAAAATCCCCCAAGACCTTTGCCCCGAGGGATTTTGATAGTCACTGTTTTGCGTCCTGTCGTTTGTCGGCTTGTCGCCCGCCACTCTGTCGCAAGAACCTGCGAGCGCCGCCGCCGTACGTCCTAACGCTTCGAGAACTGGCTCGCTCTCCGCGCCTTCTTCAGTCCGTACTTCTTCCGCTCCTTCATCCTCGGATCGCGCGTCAGGAAGCCTTCGTTCTTCAGCACCGGCCGGTACTCCGTGTCCTCGATTTGGAGCAGCGCCCGCGAGATCCCGTGGCGCAGCGCGCCCGCCTGTCCCGTGATGCCGCCGCCGTTGACACGCGCGATGACGTCAAACGTCCCCTCGGTCCCGGTCACCACGAAAGGCCGCTTGACCTCGTTGCGCGTGATCTCCATCCCGAAATAATCGTCCAATGCCTTCCCGTTGATCGTGATCTCGCCCTTTCCGGCGATCAGGCGAACGCGGGCAACCGATGATTTTCTCCGCCCCGTGGCGGTATACTGCTTTTTCGCTGCCATCTAACTACCCTCCTAAAAATCCCAAACTTCCGGCTGCTGCGCGGCATGCGGATGTTCCGCCCCGGCATAAACCTTCAGTTTCCTGTACATGCTGCGCCCAAGTCTGCCGTCCGGCATCATTCCCTTGACCGCATGACGGATGATCTCCTCGGGATTTTTCGCCTGGAGTTTCTCAAAAGTCGTCTCGCGCAGCCCGCCCGGATAACCCGTGTGCCGCTTGTAGATTTTCTCCTTGCGCTTCTTGCCCGTCACTTCCACCTTCTCCGCGTTGATGATGATGACATAGTCGCCCGTGTCAACATGCGGGGTGTAAATGGGCTTCTTCTTGCCTCTGAGGATCGCCGCCACTTCGCTCGCCAGCCGCCCGAGAGTCCTGCCCTCCGCGTCAATGACGTACCATTTGTGCTCGATCTCCTGAGGTTTTGCGATATAACTGCCTGTGCTCATGCAGACCTCCTTTGCCTACTTGGATCGCCCGCCGTCCGGCGCGTAGTCTGCCATAATAGACCACTTCGATCCTGTTCGGTTCCGTTCCGTCCCTCCCATAAGAGAGACCACCATAACGTTTGGGCCGCGGACGGCTACGACAATCCATCCTGTACCCCACACACACCCTTACGGACGCGCGACCACCATTGTACATCAAGCCCGTGTTACAAAGCAGATCGATTTTTTATATCTCGCAGATTACTCATTATCGCCCTCTTCTAATATCAACTTTAGTGATTGGCAAATATCCAAAATTGAATACTTATCGGTAGAAAGAGAGTATAACCCTGATAAGATTGGACTAAACTCATATACTTCCTCAAAACTAATTTGATGCCAAATTGGTAATGGGGTGGCACCGGTCACTTCTTCTTTTGCGAATATTCCATCTAATTCGCGTTGCGGCCATTTTTTTGCAAAGAAACTCTTTGATAAAACTATTATAGAAAATTTTGACAACTTGATTCCTTTATCAATTTGCTCTCGAAGACCCTTGCCCCACTTCATTTCTAAAGTGTCATACCATACTTTAATTCCCATTTTTTGCAATTCGTCAACAAGACCATCTACAAAACCAGCTTTATCTTCAGAAGCATGAGAAATAAAGACATCATACATTGACATTGATTCTAAATCATTAGGCTTGCTATGTTTATAAAACTCGCTGTAAAGTGTTTCAACTTGCGGCGAATAAACACCAACCGGAAGGCGCACTCTTCTTTGTGTTTTATTTATTACAGATTCAAGTTTCTTGGTTTCATGTTTCAAATCGGAAAGAACTCTCTGAGATGCTTGATTTGAAGCAGGTACAACAATCGGTTCATAACCGATTTGTTGACTCGCACGGTGCTGAACTTTTACTTGCTGGTGTACTGTAACCGTGCGAGTTACCTTTATTGTTCCAAGTTTAATTTTTTTACCCATTATCTATTTCCCATAAGATTCCATTGTAAATTCTCCCAACAGATATTCTTTTGAACTTGCAGCGTTTAGCACTTGTACTGCAAATTGATCAATTAGCCGGAACATGATGGCATGTATTTGATTATATCTTTCCTCATCTAAGCTTAACTCTTCAAGTTGTTCACCATGAGCTATTTTATTACGCATATTCAAAAGCACTTCATCAATTAACGTGAAATCCGCGCTATACGCATCAATATCCAACCCAAGTGTACACAATATTTCCGTAAAAAGAGATGCATTCAAATTACTATTAGTCCGAATAATTCCTTCGTGAGGTATTTGGGACGATTGATTGTATCTTGAAAAAATATCACTAACAATCTTTGTCTGCACTGTTAATTTCGACGAAGAAGTAAAACGGGATAAATCCGATTTTATTGATATTGCCAAAAAATTATGTTTGAGGCGATTGTACGGAAGCCGTAAATGCGAAACATAGCATAAATAGTAATATGCAATGTTTTTTACAGACCCTTCCCAATGAGCATATAGCAATGTGATTCCTGCTCGCAATGCAGTATTCTTTGCAAAGTTACGAGAGGATTGAATATTTGCTTTTATGGCGGTAAGCTCACGTTTGCGCCATGCCATCTCAGCATCTATCGTATCTTGTAAATTCTCTAACGTGCGTATTTTCATGGCTTAAAATACTCTGCTCCAAATTCAGAAAGATCCTTATATCTTGGAATGGATCTGACTCCTGGCGTGGTATTCTTAATAAATGTGTCTTCCATATACATAGCTTGTATTCGATTTATAATCCAAGGTTCTGGCAGATTAATTGCCTGAATTGCATTTAAGTTTGAGTATATGCCAAACGCAATGGCTTGAAATGAAGCTGCCATTGCAGGTCCTAAGTGCTTTTTCCCATTAAACTTCTTAAAGGAGTCTTCACCCATGGTGTTTGAAAGCAAACTAAATGTTCCTGTAAACCGTGCTCTTATTTGTGCATAGTCGGTAGCCTTTTCGCACAATATTATAGTTTCTTTATCCAAGAGCTCTGAAAAATCTGTATATCCTTTTAGATTCTCCCAATTGATCGAATTCGCTACAAGTAATCGCAAGACCAATTCCATGCGATATTGTTCATCAACACGTCTATCTGATATCGGCAAACAATTTCTGTATTCAGTAATGCCATCAAGTTCCACAACAAATTCATAAAATGTGTTATTTGTCATAATCATAAGGCAATTACGAACTTCCTGATCACTTAATAACGACCCTCCTGTATTGAGGCGCTGAAAAAGTTCATACTTTGTATTTGGGTCACTTTCCTTTTTCATTATTATTATATCCATACGTGCACGCTTGAAGAATAATTGTTGTTCTTTTGTAAAGCTCATTCCCTCATCATCGCTATCCCACCGCATCCCCTCAAAAGATGGGAGATAGTCCGTTTTCTGCAACACAAGTGACGACAGCTGTTCTCCATGCTCGTCTACAAAACATCCAACAAACTGAAAGATCGTGGATAGTCGTTGCACACCATCAATGATATCCCATACACCATCTTCATTTTGACTCACGAAGATTGATGGGATAGGGATATTCAGCATAATTGATTCAATAAGTTTCGTCTTCTGATATTCACTCCATCTAAAAACGCGTTGAAATTCTGGATGTATATCCATCTCTCCATCCTTATATAGGTTAATCAATTCGCCAATAGACATTTGATACGATTCTCTAAATATTTTGCTTGCTCTCGATGTTATTTCTTCTTGTAGTGACATTTGTCTTCCTCCTCAAGTTCGACCTAATCTGCGTTTCTGTAGTTTTTTCCATATGCCACGACATTGCATACAAAGTTCCGCGTCTATTCCAAGCGTGTTTATCAGAATTTCTTTATCTACAAGATCAAGTGCTATTTCTATGTTTTCATCGTTACGAACAATATCATCAATGTTCTGCAATAGTCTATCCCTCAGTACCGAATCTACCCCTCTAACATTTGGAACTATGATATTCCCCATTTCTCTAGGAAGAATCTCCAACACCCCACCCCCATAACTTCTGCCGCAAATTTCTGCAAATGCGAAAGAAATGCTGTTATAGTACGACAGTAAAGCCACTTCGGGATCAATGTCATCGTTAAATTTCATACGATGCATAGTGTCCGTAGATACCGCACTACAAGAATTCAGGACGAATTTCGGATACAAATTATTTCTACGCAAGAAAAAAGCATCTGGTACCCATACAGAGGGAACGATGTACCAATCATTTCGAATGGAACACTTATACCCCAAATTTTGTTCCGTTGTTTCTCCGTATTTAATATAGTCCCGATGCAACTCAGGATACTCACTCAAAGGCATTTCGGGGAATTTTACAAGCATCGCCTTTTTTCCGTTTTTTACATTAACCAGCCAATCCTCTTTCGTGAAGAAAATACCGTGCGCATGAGAACTTCGGCCTATTAACGGTAGCGTGACCGAAGATAATTCATACTTGTCTTCGGTGGCTTTATCTATTGAAAAATAATTGTTGTTCCCCGTTGTAATTCCTATATTTATTATCCCGTAATCCGCAAATCGGATAAACCGATCGTCTTCACGTATTTTTTGAATTAGTTCAATATCATCTTTGGAGACAAAATATTTCGTCCATTTCTCTTTTGTATGCTGCAATTTCAGATATCCGTTTTTCTTCAAATCTAATGTGTCAAATCCGGAGACATCTTCCATTTCGACGATACGAATACCTTTTTCCTCGCCGCCTTTTTCTCCTATTAAAACTACGATCTCCTGTTCAATATCCGGAAAAACAAGCTTCTCAAAAGTAATCAGTGTTATTTTTTTTAGTTGGTCTGAAAGAAATTTGCGTAAATCTTCTGCATAAACGACCTGCAGTAGTTCGGCAGGAACGACAAAAGCGATTGTTCCGTTCGAAGATAACAGCTGAACGCAGGCAACAAGAAAGCACACCCACGCATTAATCAATTTATTTGATTTCATACCGTGGTCGGTTAGAATCTTCGACTGAATGCCTCGTTGTTCTTCTGAAAGATACTGATAGCGAATGTATGGAGGATTCCCAATGATCAAATCATAATTGCTCTTACTATATTCGCGGTCATAGAAGTTAAGGAAATCCTCCGTGACTACATTTATTTGCTTGTTGTCCTGATATCTGCAAACCACTTTTGCGGATTCATCTTTTTCAATTTCAACACCTGTTACAGAAGTCCCATCCTCAAGATGAGCAGCCAAAGCATCGATAAAAACCCCGTCGCCGCAACTTGGTTCGAGAATGGTTTTCATATTCGCAATGTCAAGAAGCTTAACCATCGAATTCGCCAATGCAGTTGGCGTATAGTATGCACCTCGTAATTTTTGTTCTGAGCTATTTTCTTTTAATTGCATTTCAATCCCACTGATTTAAATAGACCTTTTCTATTTGCTTCTGAATCAAATCGATCAATTCCGCTTTTTCTCTTTCACGAATACTTCTGGTATTTTTAGGGATTTCATTGACAAGTTGCCCATTGATTTCATAGATGCGTTTCGATTTTTCTACAACATTATCATACAGTTCCTTTTGCTTATTATCGTCAAAATCCAATTCGACGAACGGCAATTGAGAAAGAAGGTAGGTACCTCTCGCGATAAATCCTCCTTCAAAATCACTTGCGGTACTGGCTATGATTCTTTCCGTATATGGATTCGAAAGCCACGCTTGCAAATATTCTATTTCATATTTATGATCGTCCTTGGCGCTTATTGCACAATACCCCGCAGTTCCCCCGGAGGCAATCAGCATATCGTTATCATCAAAGGCATACATTGGTTCCTTACTCAATACGCCTACGATCAGTTTTGGATTGTTAATAAATGAGGTAAGCGCCTGCGTCCTTCCGTATTGGTACCAAGTCTCTGCGGTTGCGTCCGGCACATTCCTCTTCCCTGCCGGAGAAACGCTTTTGGGCAAGAGCCGATCATAATAATGTTCCAGATAAGCATAGGCACCCGGAAACTTGCTCTTCATTACATGAATAGGATATAGTTTCCCTTTTTCATCATAAGGGAAAATAACTCGCTTATCCGTTTGAATACTACTATAAGAATTAAGCTTTCGTTCAGATTTTTTCGTTGGCTTGAAGTACGGTTTCAAAATTAGCTTTTCAATATGATAATGCTGACCGTCTCTGATTATTGAGAAAGTATCCTTATTTTCAAATTCTATATCTGCTTTAGAAAACCAGTATACCGGCACCGGTCTTTCTGCACTTGTTTGAATACCATTGAATACTTTGGCAACCTTTTCAAACGGAACCGATGTGGTTTTCAGCCTGTCCAACAAACTCAATATTTCATGATCGCCGGTAAGCTGCCATGGGTCTATCCCCAATACGGATTCTTCTATTGTTGCCCTGTTAATATTTTCTCCCGCCCACAAAGCTTCGCGTGAACCGATACGCGCATATTCAAATTGCGTTTGTCTTTTGTTCTGGAATATCGAAATGGAGCTATATATTGTTTTTTCATCAAACAACTGACTTGCACCAAAATCATCAATGGAAACCAAGACTTTTCTTGATGCGATGAATCCCCGAAGATTTT
>BNUG01000074.1 GCA_025997195.1 Clostridia bacterium
ATATGAAATGGAGAAATCATGCGTATAAGTAATGATATGCTTCGGCGTGGGTTGGCTGAGCAGGGCATCGAAGTCACCGTATTCGGCAATGTGGATGGGATCCTGTCGTTGTCGCAAGTCCTGTTCGCGCGTCCCGGAGAACTTTTTGAAGATGGTTATATCTATATGCTTGACAGCGCTGAACGGAATACGATAAGCGCAAAAGTACGGTCTGTCGCCATCATTGCCTCCGCCTACGACGTCGAACTGATCCGCGGATTTGAGGCGGTTTTTATTGCGGAAGAGGGCGCTTCGTTGATGTTGCTGCACAATGCGGTACAAGGCGTTTTCGAAAAGTATGACCTTTGGAGTGATGCGCTTCGAGCCGCGCTCAACAAAGGATCGAACGTCCAGGAGATGATCGATATCGGCACAAGGGTCCTTGGGAATCCGCTGATACTGCAGGACAGCAATTTTTCTGTCATCGCCGTATCGAGCGCTTACGCGGGCAATCCGAAGCTGGCGCCCATGCTCGATTCGAATCATGTACCCTATATGATGATGGCGGAACGCAGTAATTACGATCTTCCCGATGAAAGTTCTACGGTCATGCCTTTGCTGATCACCGGACGCCACGCACTCTATCAGAACATCTTTCAGCAGGGTCGTTTCCAATACCGGCTCCTCGTGCTCGAGATGGGAGAAGATTTCCATCCCAGCACGGCGACTCTTCTCGAATATATCTCAAATTATATACAGTTGGCGATTGGATTTGTCGTCGATGAATCCAAGGATGCGCAGGCTCTTCCGTTTGTTATGAAGAGCATCTTGTCGGGCGAATACAAGGATATGGGGTTCATTGAACAGCGGCTTGGGGAGTTCGGCTGGCGGGGTGAACACAACTATATCTGTGCCAGAATCTATGCGGAACTTGCCGATTACCGCAATCGCACGATGCGGTTTATGAGCGACCGGCTTGGCGTCATCTTCCCGGAAGCCTGTATTTTTGAATACGAAAACGGCATTGCGGCGTTCTTTAACCTGTCAAAGTCCAGTTTCGGCTCCGTTAATATCGAAAAATCGATGAAGAGTTTTCTTCAGGATAACAATATGAAGGCAGGCCTGTCGATCGAATTTTCCGGTTTCGTCTATCTGCGGCAATACTATCTGCAGGCGGGTGTCGCACTCCGGCTTGGCCCCAAGATCAAGCCTTACCAGTGGCTGCATCGTTTTGCGGATGTGCGCGAACTCTTCATCCTGGAAAGCTGCACAGAAAAACTGCCGGCACGCATGATTTGCGAGCAAGGCCTGCTCAAACTGCGCGAATATGACGATCAGCACCATCAGGATCTCTACCATACGCTGTACGTCTATCTGAAATGCAGCCGTAAGGCACAAGCCGCCGCACGCGAACTCTTTATTCACCGCTCGACTTTCCTATACCGCCTCGACCGTATCCGTGAAATCATGGGACCGGGCTTTGAGAGCGAGGGAAGCGAGTGGTATCTGCTTCTGTCCTACAAGCTGCTGGAATCCGGGGAACGGTAAAACTTATATCGGCTCGATCAATACGATATTGTTGATTAAATCAACCGAATGGATGGTGCCGGGGATCTCTTTCATTTCGCCGGTGATGTCATAGAGGCGGATTTGAGGTCCGTTCACGTCGATGTGCGTGACGTATTCGAGAATCATGGTCTCGGGGTCAGGGGCGCTTCCGGCATAGACTGTTGATAAGCACATAGTGATTGCTCCTTTTTGTATGATAAGACAGAATAATGGTTCCCTACAATTTGTCTAAAGCTGCGTGAATTTTCTCATTTCCGGCCTCGTAGAGGGCGATGGATTCGCGAAGCAGCGCGGCTGCTTCGAACCGGGATTCGCTTTCCAGTTTTTCGGCGAGGGATTTGGCCTCCGCAACATGCTGGGTGTTGTGGTCAAGCGTGAAGCGCAGGAGCAATTTTGATTTGTCGGTTGCGTTCGTCTCCCCGTGGGCTGAGCCGTGCGCGTGGTCATGTCCGTCATGCACGATGATACCTCCTTTGTATTGTTGTTTTCCTAAAAATATTCTATCATGGGGCTGGAAAATGTATCTCCTACGTTTTGTATGAAGGGGCGGGGCGCTTATCCGATATTAAGTCGTATTGTAGCAGGATGAGCGTGCTTGTTATAATAATGGAAGAATTTATCTGCGTTTAATGGGAGAAATAAGGAGGAGTGCATGATCATTATTGGTGAAAAAATCAACGGATTCATTCCAAGGACGCTTCAGGCCATCGAAGAGAAGGATGAGAAATATATTCGTGAGATCGCGAAGAGCCAAACAGAGTACGGCGCCGATTATTTAGACGTTTGCGCCGGTACGGCACCGGAGATCGAACGTGACACCCTGAAATGGCTGATCGATATCGTCCAGGATACCGTCGACACGCCGCTTTGTCTGGACTCCAGTGATGTAAATGTTCTTCTGGATGTGATCCCGCTTGCGAAAAAACCAGGCCTCCTCAATTCCATTTCCGGAGAGACGGGAAAATGCGAGGCAATCCTTCCGGTCATTCAAGGTACGACGTGGAACGTTGTCGTGCTGACCTGCGACCAAACCGGCATCCAGACAGATCCCAAAGTCAAGTTTTCCATCGCGGAAACGCTGATCGCGAAGGCCGAAGAATATGACATCGCGCAGGAACGCCTTTTCATCGATCCCCTCGTCACAACGCTGGCGACGCAACAGGACAGTCTGCTTTCCTTCAATGAAGCGGTGCGTCTGATCAAGGCCGGCTATCCAAAAGTCCACATCACCAGCGGCCTGTCCAATATCAGCTTTGGGATGCCGTTCCGCAAGGCGATCAACACACAGTTCCTTGCGCTTGCGATGAGCGCCGGTATGGACAGCGCAATCATGGATCCGACGTCGGCGGATATGCGCGCAACGCTCTACGCAACGGACGCGCTGCTCGGCAATGATGAATATACGATGAATTATCTGACGGCTTTCCGCAATGGATTGATCGGTCCGGCAAAGAAAGCGTGATTGAAACAGAGAATCTCAAGATCGCCGTCGGCGAGCTCGATGAGGAGCGCGTTAACGCTTTTCTCGATGCGTCCCTTGCTTTTTCGCCGACAGAAGAGGACGCGAGGGCGGTACTTGCCGCCTACCAGGCGGGCATGGACATCGTGGGCGAGCGCTTTGAACAAGGACGTTATTTTGTCGGAGATCTTGTGTTCGCAGGGTCGCTGTTTGCGGCGGCGGTCGAGAAATTAAAACCGCTTCTCGGCTTTAGCGGCGGAGAAGGACGGATCGGAATGGTGATTTTGGGTACCGTAGAAGGAGATATCCATTTCATCGGGAAAAATTTGTTCAAAACCATGCTGGAGGCCGCGAGTTTTCATGTGATCGATATCGGTATCGATCAGCCGCCAAAAGCGTTTGCGGATGCTGCTGTCAGGTACCAAGCGGATATCGTCGGACTGTCGGGACTGTTGACAACCGCGGTAGATTCGATGCGGGACACGGTAGAAGCGCTGAAAGCGGCGGGGATACGCCGTAAGGTGAAGGTCATCCTTGGCGGCAGTATCGTGACAGAAGCAATTTGTACCTATGCGGGCGCCGATGACTGGAGCCGAAACGCCTACGAAGGCGTTGGAAAATGCCGCAACTGGATGCGTGCGAAAACACGCTGAGGATATAGAAAGGAGGCGCCTGATGGCTTATACGATCGCGATCGCGGGCAAAGGCGGAACCGGCAAGACCACGTTGACCGGCCTGCTCATTCGCTATTTGGCGGCGAAGGGCAAGGTGCCGATTCTGGCCGTTGATGCCGATGCCAATGCCAACCTCAACGAAGTGCTCGGTGTGGAAGTCGAAAAGACCCTTGGTGAACTGCGCGAGAGCATCCGGGGCGGCGAGTATGCCAAGAAAGATCCGATCCCCGATACGATGACCAAGCAGGATTATCTGGCGATGAATTTCCAAGACGCGATCACGGAGGAGGACGCTTATGACCTGCTCGTGATGGGGCGTACGCAGGGAGAAGGCTGTTATTGTTTTGTCAACGGGCTGCTGAAAGCGCATTTGCAGCGCTTTTCGAACAATTACAAATATGTGGTCGTTGATAATGAGGCCGGCATGGAACATATCTCCAGAGGGGTGCTTCCGGGCATCGACCTCATTTTGATTGTGAGCGACTGTTCGCGGCGCGGGGTGCAGGCGGCGGCGCGCATCAAGGAATTGGTCGGCGAACTGGATATGCGGGTGGCGGATGGCGTCAAACTCATCATCAACAAGGCACCCCGCGGCGAGTTGAATGAGGGAATTACAGAAGAAATCGAGAAACATGACTTTGATTTGGCGGGCGTGGTTCCGGCGGATGAATTGGTCTATGAATATGATTCCAATGGTACGCCGACGAGCCGGCTGCCGGAGAGCAGCCCGGCGCGCGCGGCGATGATGGAGATATATGAAAGGATTATCAAATAATGAGATTCCCGCCTTTGCGGGAATGACAAGGTGACAGAATGAGAGAGAGGAGACATCGATGAAAGAACTGCAAGAATTCACAACTGTTGAGGAAATGGAGGCCGATACCGCCAAGCTGAAGGAGATCGCCTGCGAACTTTGCGTGGAAACTTACGAAGAACGTAAGAACTCGCAGCAGCCGCAGTGCAAATTCGGCGAAGACGGCGTTTGCTGCCGCATTTGCTCGATGGGTCCTTGCCGTATCACGCCGAAGGCGCCGTACGGCATTTGCGGCGCGGATGCGCACGCGATCGCAGGCCGGAATTATCTGCGCATGGCGGCTTCCGGCAGCGCCTGTCACTCGGATCATGCGCGTGAGATCGCACATATCCTGCATAAGACGAGCGAAGCCGGACCGTTTACGATCAAAAATCCGGACAAACTCATCGCCAACGCGCGGGAGTGGGGCATTGAAACCGAAGGCCGCGACCTCTACGACATCGCCCATGAAGTGGCCGAAGTCGGCCTGATGGAATTTGGCAAGCCCTTTGGGACACTCCGGTATTTGAGCCGCGCTACGGAAGAGCGGCAAAAGGTTTGGGAAGAGCAGGAAATCGCGCCCCGCGCCATCGACCGCGAGGTCGCCACGTCCCTGCATATGACGAATATGGGCAATACGGCAGACGCCGCTGTCCTCGTGCGCCAGAGCCTGCGCGTCGGCATGGCCGACGGCTGGGGTGGTTCCATGATGGGAACGGATTTCACGGATATTTTGTTCGGCACACCGACCGTGCGCGAAACCGTCGCCAATCTGGGCGTTCTCGAGGAAAACCAGGTCAATATCATCGTGCACGGCCACGATCCTTCGTTCTCTGAAATGCTCGTGCTCGCGTCTGAAAGCAAGGACGTCGTCGATTACGCGAAAGAAAAGGGCGCGCAGGGAATCAATATCGTGGGGCTTTGCTGCACGGCCAATGAGGCGACGATGCGTCACGGTATTCGCATGGCGGGCAATTTCCTGCAGCAGGAAAACGTTCTCCTGACCGGCGCGGTCGAAATGATGTGCGTCGATGTGCAGTGCATTTTCCCGGCGCTCGGCAGGCTCCAGGAATGTTTCCATACAAAATTCATCACGAGTTCCCCGATCTGCCGCATCCCCGGCTCGACCTATGTGGAGTTCTCGGCGGAAGACGCGGAACACGCTTTTGAAAAAGCCAAGACCCTCGTGCGCGAAGCCATTGACAATTACGAAAACCGCGACCGGGCAAAGGTATACATTCCGTCGCACACCCAGCCTGCTGTCGTCGGCTATCCGACCAATCAGGTCATTGCCGAACTCGACGGCGTTACGAACAGCCATTTGGAAGACGACCCGCGCGGCAGCTACAAACCGGCCATCGACGCCATCAAGAGCGGCGTCCTGCGCGGGGCGGTCGCCATGGTCGGCTGCAACAATCCTAAGGTGCGCGCCGATTATTCGCATATCGAGATCATGAAGGAACTGATCGCTAACGACGTCCTCATCGTAGCTTCCGGGTGCGCGGCGCAAGCGGCGGCGAAAGCCGGTCTGATGCGCCTCGACGCCAAAGAACTGTGCGGTGCCGGTCTAAGGCGCGTTTGCACACTCGTTGGTATCCCGCCGGTTCTGCATATGGGCGCCTGTGTGGACATCAGCCGCATGATGTTGCTTGTTACGGGCATTGCGAAGGACTGGAATGTCGATACGACGCAGCTTCCCATCGTCGGCTGTGCGCCGGAGTGGATGAGCGAAAAAGCCGTAGCCATCGCGAATTATGTTGTGAGCACGGGCATTGATGTTTATCTCGGCATCGAACCGCAGGTCAAAGGTTCGGCACAGATGATGGAACTGATCACGGAAGGGACGCGCGAGATCTGCGGCGCCGGTTATATCATCAACAAAGATCCGCACGAACTGGTGCAGTCGATGATCGCCGGCATTGAGCGCAAGCGCGATCTGCTGGGGATATAGCGGTATGACATCACAAAGGCATGGATTGCGGGTCGGCGCCCGCAATGACAAAAGTGGGGTTGTAAGCAAATGAAGATCGCTGTAACCGGGAAGGGCGGCGTCGGCAAGACCACGTTGGTTTCCGTTCTGGCGGGGCTCTATGCGCGCGAGGGTAAGATGGTTCTTGCCGTTGATGTGGATCCCGACAGCAACCTGGGGCTTGCGCTGGGTTTCACGGAAGCGGAACTTGCTGAGATCACGCCGATCTCGGAGATGACCGATCTGATCGCGGAGCGAACCGGGTCTACGAAGGACAGTTTCGGCAAGTTTTTCAAGATCAATCCGCAGGTTTTCGACATTCCGGATCGTTTCGCGCGCGAAAAGAACGGTGTGCGTCTTCTGGTCATGGGAACGGTCGAAACGGGCGGCGGCGGTTGTGTCTGTCCCGAGCATGTGATGCTCAAACGTATCGTCAGTCATTTGGTGGTTGGCGATGACAGTTTGGTCATCATGGATATGGAAGCGGGGCTCGAGCATTTGGGGCGCGGCACAGCCGGTATGGTTGACTTTTTCATCGTGGTGACGGAACCCGGCGCACGCAGCATCCAGACGTATCACCGCATCAAAAAGCTGGCCGGTGACCTCGGCGTCAAAAAAGTTTACGTTGTCGGCAACAAAGTGCGGTCCGAAGCGGATCGGTTGTTTATCAAAGAACGGGTAGAGGAAGATGATTTGCTCGGCTTCATCTCGTACTCGGACGAGGTGATCGACGCGGACAAAAGAGAGGGATCTCCTTTTGAAACAGGAGAGGCCGTGACGCGGGAGATCGAACTGATAAAAGCGAAACTTGGTAAGTAGGAACAGAGAGAGATTCCCGCCTTCGCGGGAATGACAGGAGGAAAGCAATGAAAAAATTATTTGATCGGGTTTTCGATGGCGCAGACGAGATGTACGCGATGGCGGATCAAGCGCTCGCGGAGACGATCGCGGAACTTGGCGAATCGGCCCCGATGCAGATGCCAAATACGGCATACAACCTCGCCTGCTTTATGGCTTATCTTGGGGTCACCATCACAACACTGGGCGACCTGAAGGCGGCGTATGAGACGGCGAAGACGTGGAACAAGCATGATCCCCGGCTGGGCGACGCTTTTTCCACGGGTATGGGCACGTTCATGGCTGCAGAGACGATCGAGGCCTGTAAATATGCGAAGGATCCGGATCCTTACAAGGGCGAGTATCACGGGCACCTTACCGACGCGGAAGTGCGCGAACTCGGCGTGCCGCTGGTCACGGACGACATCCCGGGATTTGTTGTCATCCACGGTCCGGCGCCTTCGGATGACGAAGCGGTCGAACTGGTGAAAGGCTACCAGACACGGGGTATCTTCGTGTTCCTGCTCGGCGGCATCATCGATCAGGTCAAGGCAAAGGGACTGAATTTCGGTTTTAATGTGCGCGTTGTGGCAGTCGGACCCGACACGTGGCAGGTGGCTCATATCATCAGTTTCGTATATCGTGCCGCGATGATCTTTGGCGCTGTACAGCCGGGGGACTTGCCGGAATTTGATGATTACACGTTTTACAGAATACATGCTTTCGTAAATGCTTTTGACCCGGTGGCTGATCTTGTTGTTGCCTGCGGCGCGGGCGCGATCTCGATGGGATTCCCCGTGATCACGAATGATGAAAAAGACATGTGGCGCGTGCCTAAGTCCATCCTCATTCAGAAAAATACGCAAGACTGGATTGAGACGAGTCTCGAGGCGCGCGATATTCGCATCAAGATCACGAATATCGACATTCCTGTGGCGTTTTCGACTGCCTTTGAGGGTGAAATCGTTCGGATCCAGCTGATTCGTAGCCTTGGCGTCCAGCCAGGAAACAGCGCCGCAGAGTCCCAGCCGCTCCGGCGTGACGATGCAAACATGAGCCGGAGAAAAACTCTGGCACAAAATACAGTTATA
>BNUG01000075.1 GCA_025997195.1 Clostridia bacterium
TACTTTCGCGCCGGCGCTTAAGGTTATGGGGGGGTTGCTGCCGGTAAGCGCGTTGGTATTGCCGATGTCCGCGCCGTCCAGCGTAATCCTCGCCGTCGCACTCGCGGCAACCGTAATGCGCCGCTGGCCTGCGCTTGTGCCGGTGACGACGACGTTCGCGCCGTTTATGATGGTGTAGACATTGTTCAAGTATGTCCAGCCTATGCCGGTTGCGGGCGGGTTGGTGTCGGACAGATGAATGATGTTCCCGACGTTGGCGGGCGTGAACGTCGCCGTAATCGTGCGCGTGTCATCCGTGATGTTCGGTATCGTCACACTCGTCACTGCGCCGACGCTTGAACCGCCCACCGTAACGGACGCGACCTTGTAGCCCGCGTCGGGCGTAATCTTATAGGTTTGGTTCGCACCGTGGACAACGGTTGTCGCGCTTGCGTCCGGGAAGGTTGCAATCGTGCCGTTCGCAGTCTGCGTGACCGCGACGGTGTGGTAGGTCACGTCCGTGGTCGGCGTGAACGGCTGCCCCGCGTTTTCATTCCCCGAAATGCTGCTGTTGCCGCCGCCGTAACCGATGGCCGCGCCGTTTCTTGTCCCGCTGGAGCCGGTTCCGCGGGTTGCCGTTACGTTGCTCCCGGTTTCTATAATAATGCCGTCAACCGCGCCAATGGCGTTGTTGCTGTCTGAACCGCCGCTGCCGATACCCGCGCCGCCTCCCTGTTGTGTGCTCGCTCCGCCGGTTGCCTTGATGGTCGCGCCGCTTGCTATCGTAATGTAGCCGGAACTGCCGCCGCCGCCGATGTTATCGCCGCCGCCGCCGATACCCGCGCCGACGCCGCTGCCGGTCGAACTGCCGCCGGTCGCCGTAACGCTGCCGCCGGTTATGACGATAGTACCGCCCGCACCGTTTTGTCCGCCGCCGATGCCCGCGCCGCCCGAGCCGCCGATGGCGGTGACTGTGCCGCCGCTGATGGTGACGGCGCCGCCCGCACCGTAGTAGCCGCCGCCGATGCCCGCGCCGATGCCGTTGCCGTTTGCGATAATCGTGCCGCCGTTGACGGTGACGCTGCCGCCCGCGCCCATGCTACCGCCGCCGATCCCCGCGCCCCCAATCCCGCTGTTTGCGGTAATCATGCCGCCGTTAATGGTGATGTTGCCGCCCGTGCCGCTGTGGCTGCCTATGCCCGCGCCGAGCATTCCGCCCGTGGCAGTCAGGCTGTCGCTTGCGCCGGTTGCGGCGTTAATGGTCAAAACCGAGCCGGACGGGGCTTGCAGCCCCGCTCTGTTATTCGCGCTTTTCAAGGCGTTCGTTCCCGCGAGGGTCAGAATCACCGTTGCCCCTTCCATATCAAAGGCGCAGGCGCTATTCGTCGCGCTTACGTCTATGTTCACACCGTCCAGCGTGATGTTCGCCACCATGCTGGTTGCCACCACGACGCGGTTGCCGTTGGAAGATGAACCCGCCCCGGTATCGCCCGTGATGGTCACGTCGCCCGCGACGGTGAACGTCTTGGTGGTCGTGTCATATGCCCAGTTTGTGCCGCTTAGCGTCGCGCTGTCGCTCACGTCAATGACGGTGTCGTCGCTCGCCGCCCACGCCGTCAGCGCAAACGCGGGAATGAGCGTAAGCAGCATGACCGCCGCGAGCAGGACGGCCAAGACGCGGCTCGGTTTTTGGGTTCTGTGTAAGATGTTCATGCGCTTCTTCCTCCTATGATTTTGATTAATTTCCGTAAAACATAATTGACCCCCGCGCCGCAACATGCGCACGAAAATCTCTCAAAAGGTCTTTTAGTAACAAAAAAATACCATGTTCCGGCACCCAAATAAACGGCTTTGGCGTAAAAGGCCGATTTTTGGGTTAAAAGTCCGTTTTGCCGGATTCTTTTGGGCCATTATTGATTTTTTGCGGAGACTGATGTGATAAAATATTATTACCTAAACATTGGACGGTGAGGAAGGAGGCTTGCGCTGATTCATATCGCAGTCTTAGAAGACGTGACAGAGGAACGCGACGCGCTGTGCGAATATATCGAATCTTACCTGCGGGATCACTGTTTTGACGCAAGGGTCACGCCTTTCGATACGGGCGAGGCGCTTCTTGACGCATTCAGGCCGGGCGGTTTTGATTTGTTATTCCTCGATATTTTTCTTCCTGATCTATCCGGCATGGAAACGGCGCAGGAAATTCGGAAATCCGACCGCGACTGTCTGCTCGTATTCATTACGACCAGTGCGGAATATACGGCGGACGGATTCGGCGTCCACGCTTCCGGATATATCGTGAAGCCCGTGACGCCTACGGCGATGGCCGAGGTCATGCACGCCTGCCGCTTCCTGTTTGAACAGAAAGGCAAGGCCATCGCGCTTTCCGTGGGCGGGGATGACATCCTGGTGTCCGCCGCGAACATTATATATGTAGAAGTCTTTAACAAAGATACCATTCTTCATATGGAGCGCGGGGAAATCAGTACGCGCATATCTTTAGACGCACTGCAGGAACGGCTGGACGGTTTCCCGTTCCTCAGGTGCAACCGCAGTTATATCGTCAATATGAATCATGTGGTGAGTCTGCGCGAGAACGATTTCATCATGCTTGGCGGCGATACGGTGCCGATCCGAAAAAAGAACCGGAAAGAGATCAGGATGGCGTATGCGAAATTTCTGTCGGGCACACCTATTATGGTGAATTAAATGATTATGAAAGTCGGCGTTTTGCTTCGCAAAGCCGTGATGAAAGTATCTGCCTATGTCCTGCTCATCGGGCTGCTCGTATGCGGCCCCGCTTTGGGCTTTGCTTTTGCGCAGTCCGTGCAGGATGAATATGTATTGGCGGAGGGTTATGACGATTGTGCAGAGGATGCCGATTGCCCTTGTTCAGGCTTATACTGCGCGTCGGCCTGTGATAGTGGGTGTAAGGGCGATTGCGCGCCCGATTTAGGGGACGTCTATGACGGTTGTGCAGACGCATGTTGTATAAATGACACCGATTGCAAACACGAATGTCCCAATCACGCGGATTGCGATTGTCCGGAGGATGGCGACGGCGATCCTACAGGTTCGGAAGATGATAATAATGGAAAATACCCCATTGATACCACGGTTCCGTGGTATCAGGATGCTGAACGCACTGAGTCGGGCAACCTGATCCTCACATATATCTATACAGGAGAACTTGATGATCTGTGGGTGTGGCGTTCGGACGACGAGGGAGAGAACTGGACTCCCTATTGGAACACCCTTGGCAGCGGTACGGCGAACGGACAGATAACGGTGACTTCCGAGCGGCCTGAGGGGGACTATCTGTATGTGACGATTCCGGATGCGGCGGCGGAGTTTCCCGCAGCGACCTTGCTTGTGTTCGAGACACAGCATCCGGAGATTGTTTGCGTAATGTATATTAATCTCGAATTAGAGTTTGGTTGGGTGGATACATTAGGCAAGGGGGGCGACCGCACAGGGGTGGACAAATTCCCGAGGCCGCAGAGGGACGGTGAGGGGGATGAAGGTGGCGACGGCAACAATACGCCGCCCGATAACGGAGCGAACACGGGCGAGGAAAAACCATCTGACGGTACAAACGGCACGGAAACGATATCAAGGAATCAAGGCTTCGTCGCAGATGTTTTGAACATGGGCGGGCGTTCCGAGGGAAGTACGAAGTCCGGCAGAAGCAGTACGCCTGCGATGGTTGTTGAGACGCGCTCCGAACCGAGCGCACCCGATTCTTCTGCGGCACCGGGCGCTGTGGCATCGGATATAGAGGCGGATGCCACACCGGAAACTGCGCCGCCTGCGAAGGATACGGCACCGCCATCCGCAGGGTCAAACCGCGCGTTTACGGCGACGGCCATCATCGGGATTGCCGCCGCCCTCTTGGCGGGCGCAGGGGTTTGGGTCAAGCGGCGTAGGCTGCGAAGCCGATGAGTGCGCCTATTGGCAGACGGAAATGGGAGCGGATTTACGCGCTGATCACATTCACTGCGACCATAGCGGTCACGGTATTCGTCTTTCTTATCCTCTATCAGGTCGATAATAAATATACGGCAGGAGGACCGAAAGCTGAGGGCGGCGTTCTCACTTTGGACGCGCGGACGCTGGCGGAGCACCCTGCCCTGCTGCTTACGGATGGCTGGGAATACTACGGAGGGAGATTGCTCTCGCCGGACGATTTCGCACAGGACGCGCCGAATCCTGACGCGACAATTTTCATCGGGCAGTACGGCGGGTTTGACGCGGGGGACAGGGCGGCTTCCTCGCACGGAAGCGCGACTTACCGCCTGACAATTACGGTTCCGGGGGAACCGGCACAATACGCGCTGGAGCTCCCCGAGATTTTTTCCGCATACCGCGCCTATGTGAACGGCCGGCTTGTCCAGACGATGGGAGACCCCGATCCCGCCTCTTATCGCCCTGAGACAGGAAACCGCACAGCCTCCATCTATGCGGGCGGGCGCATTGAACTTGTGATCGCCGTGTCCGATTTCTCTCATATTTACAGCGGCCTCACCTATCCCCCCGCTTTCGGAGAACCGGCTGCCGTATCAGGGCTTCTGTCCGCGCGGCTCATCTTTCGCAGCATGCTCGTCATGGCCGCACTCGCCATCGGCTTGCTCGCGCTTTTCATCGGTTTGAGAAGCGGCAGGAACAGGCTTGCGATGCTGTTCGGCCTGCTATGTTTGTTCTTCATCGGTTATACCGCCTATCCACTCATCCAGACGCTGACGAGCGCGTTTTATCCGTTCTATGCCATCGAGAATATTTCGTTTTGTGCCATGCTGCTTACCGTCGTCCTCCTGCAAAGGGATATTCTCACGCAGCAGGGGAGATGGGGGAAACTGCCCCTATGGTTCGGCGTCTGCATGTGCTTCGCCTCGGCCGTCCTGCCTTTCCTGCTGCCGGGCGGAGAATCTTGGGTCATGGCCGCATACTCCTATTCGGTGATGGGATATGAATGGCTTACCGCTGCATTTTTGACTATGGCATCGGCGCTGTCTGTCTGGCGGGGCGATCTTCATTCCCGGGCGCTTATGGGCGGCATTTTGGTCTTTGACGTGTCACTCATCATGGACAGGCTCCTGCCGCTGCATGAGCCGATCGTCACGGGATGGTTTCCTGAACTCGCGAGTTTCGCCTTGGTCCTGTGCATCGGAGCCATCGTTGCGAGCGAAGTAGCGGCGAAGTATCGGGACAATGCGGTTCTTACCGAACGGGCGCGGGGTCTGGAACGCCTGACCGAGATGCATCGGACGAATTACGAATTGCTCACGGAGCGCATCGAGGAAACCAAGACCATTCAGCACGACCTGCGCCATCATTTCATCATGATGGACGGCTTTCTGCAAAACCGCGACTATGAAGGTCTAAAAGCGTATATACGAAAATTCCGGCCCACCATCCAAGATGCTGAACCCCTGGAATATTCGCGGCACCCCGTCGTCAATGTGCTTTTGCGGCACTATGGGCTGATTGCGAAGAAAGCAGGCATACGGCTGGCGCTCAAGCCTGAAATCGGTCAGGACGTCGGCGTCTCCGAAACAGATTTGTGTGCGTTGCTCTCCAATCTGCTGGAAAACGCAGTGGAATCCTGCGAAAGGCAAACCGAAGGAGCACGCTTCATCTCCTTGTCGATGGCCTGCAAAGCCACCGTATTGGTCGTTCAAATGGAGAACAGTGCAAGTGAGCCCCCCGCCGGACAAGGCGGCCGGCTCACATCATCCAAGGCAGCAGACAGAAAAGGCTACGGACTGGATTCCATCCGAACCATCGCCGCAAGTTACGGAGGGGAAGCAGAATTTGAATACGACACAGATAAAAAAATGTTCATCAGCACAGTGATGCTGATGACGGGAGGACGGCAAAAGTAAACGCGGGCTTAGTCAATTGTCCGATCCGGCCCAAACAACTATATTTCAGTGATGATATGCAAATCTGTTTTCAAAATGCTTTGCCAGTCACGGCGCCCGTAAAGGATGTCAACGCCGAAATGAACCTCCCCGGGGCAGGCCCCGGGGTATCAACTTGTCAGAATCCAAATAAGTTATCGAATCATAGTCCCATACGCCGCACCGAACAGCATTAACATTACAACAGTCAGAATCAAAGCGACAACATTGATAATCGTGTGTGTCTTATCCTTGAATATAGTTTGCATAACGCGATATAGACCTACACCTGTAATACCGCCCGTTGTGTTTGTTATTAAGTCCGTAGTGTCGCTTATGCCGATGCCCAAAACAAATTGCACGACCTCAAAAGACAAACTCAACAGTGTGATGACGACGATTTTTTTCGCGAACATCCATTTGGGTTTAAGCAGGCAAACAAACACACCGAACGGAATGAAAAACAGAAAGTTATAAACTATGTTGCTTACGAAAAACGATACATCATGAATTTCGGAGACATAAAATGGAATCAACTCAATTACTCTAACGGTTCCAAAGTCATCTCCTCTGAATGGAAATTTGAACAGTATGACAGCGGACACAGCCGCAAGATAAATTGTGGTCAGCAAAAGCGACAGTTTATCTTGCTTTGTTGTATTTCTCATTTGTTAGCGCCCCTCTGTGATTATAATCGCGTTATAAACAGTAAACGCGTCGTCAATATGCAATTCTTCGGTTTTGCTGCCTCCGTAAGTATCGCGACCTAAACCGCCGGGTGCGCTTAGCGGTGGCGATAATTCCTGACTGTCGTTTACGGCTTTTGCGCCGCAAGTAACCAAGATGAATTGTCTGGCGCCTTTTTCCGCTATGCTTGCAAGACAGAGTCCCGCTTCGTTCGTGCTACCTGTTTTGCCGCCGAGAATTGTGCCGCCGTTAAACTCCGGGCTCTCCATTTCTGAAAACAAGGTGCTGAGAAACGAAATTCCTTCTGCGTTAAGATTTGTCGGCTTTGCGGTGTATCTTTGCGCCGTGAGGATTTTAAAAAAAATCTCGCTTTGAATGGCATATTCCAAAAGCACGGAAATGTCCCTCGCTGTGGAATATTGGTCGTTATTATGAAGCCCCGTCATGTTTGTAAACAGTAAATCAATGGCGCGAACTTTTTCTCCCGGAGAAAATCCCGCCATTGACGCGTTCGCGCTGTACAGAGGGTTGAATATTTCTTCCCTCAACGTGACAAGCTCGTCAAGGTCGCTGATGTTTTCGAGCGCAACGATGGCTGTCATTATTTTTGCGAGTGACGCCGGATAAATCCGTTCGTCACTCTTAATGTCAAGCAATACGTCGAGGTTTTCGTTTCGTTCCACCAGCAAAACATTGCTGCTGTTCAGAGATAAGTCGCCAGCGACTTTTGATGTCACCGGAGTCTGAATTACACTACCGTTAACGTCAACAGATTCCGGTGAGCGTTGTGTTAGTAATGCCATACCCAATATCGCTATCAACACGAGTACCACAGTGAAAATGCCTGCATTAAACTTTTTGCTCATGTAAAAACCTCCCTGTGTTTAATTACACAGAGAGATTACTAAATCAATTTAAAGATTATCTGTAGCCTGTCTGTAGATTGTATGTAGCTGTTACTACGCTTTCGGAAATTCCAGCCAAAACTGCACACCATCGGCTGTGTTTTCAAGAGCGAATTCCGCGCCCATTGCCGAGAGAGTTTTTTGTACTATTGTCAAACCCAAGCCGCTGTGACCACCTTTGCGGCTTCGTGCTTTATCTGCCCGGTAGAACGGGTCAAACAACTTCGGAAGAATATTTTCGTCTATCCTTGTGTTTGTATTCAGTACAAAAAGGCGGTGCTTGTCTAAAACGGCTTCACTCCGTATGCGTATCTCCGCGCCGCTCGGCGCGTTCTGCACTGCGTTCAAAATCACGTTGGATAAGACCTTTTTCAGCATATTTGAATCCGCCGAAACAACTGTTTCTTCGGGGATATTAACGCTTATTCGCTGCCCCGCCGCTTCCGCTAAAGTCGTACACGTGGGCAGAACCGACTGTATGGAATCGCTCAAATTAACTCGCTCCGAAGCGGGCACGATATTACCGTCAATCAGGTTTACAAGCTCCAGTATCTCGGAAATCAGTGCGCCTTGTTCGTCCGTCAGCTTGATACATTCACGAAGGTATTTAGAATGGTCTTTGTAATCACCGATATTTTCCAACATTCCCTCTAAAATAACCCCGGTTGCGGCAAGAGGCGTTTTCAGCTCGTG